>NZ_JBBFKU010000088.1:0-514 GCF_037481895.1 Tenuifilum sp. | reverse complement strand
CCCACGTTAAAAACATACTAAATTACTAAAAACTTTCGTATCTGCATCATCAGCCCCAGTAGGCTAAACCACCTGTTAGCAAACGTATTTATTTTATTTCTCTATATTCGAGTTTGGATTCAACAAACTCAAGTAATTTCTCATATTCGTCTCCTTCGGTTTCGTTTTTTTCAAATAAGTAGGATTCAATTAGAGAATTATTGAGAGCTATCACTAAATAACCTTTGTATATTGAGTAATATTTAAAAACCGACCAATTAAATTCAATTTTTTTCTCATTATCCCAATACTTAATAGATTCTTCTGAGAATTCATAAGTACATTCCAGTTTAATTGTATCGTATTTCTCAGCAATTTCATCAATCGTGCGTTTGTATTTTCTTTTAGAAAAAATTCTAACATAAAATAGAAATAATGCTATAAATGCAAATACAAAACCTATTACTATAAAAGGGTTTGTTGTGTCTTCATCTAGACTGGCTATAATTCCAAGTGTAATTAGGATTAACGAAGC
>NZ_JBBFKU010000087.1:0-518 GCF_037481895.1 Tenuifilum sp. | reverse complement strand
AGCTTTGTTCGGTTGAACCTCTTCGTGAAGATTAACCTGTGGGAATGGCTAAACCAGCCCTTTGTCCGTCCCAGAAAGGAGGATGCGGTACAGCTAAATCTGTTTTCAGGGTAGGGTCTAATTTTAAAATTGGTTACTTTTGAACCCTAACCACCTGATTAACAATTAGGCATTTTTTGATTTTAAATTATTTTGGACAGCTGTGTTGCAGAATCTAATAGTTGAACTATTCGGATCAAGCTCTGACCATTATCGCTATCGTTTCTATAAGGACTGTAATACCATTTGCCATTTACAAACCTAAAGTTGTCAACTAAATTACAATTCTTGCACACATTCTCGTTAGGGATATATTCGCTACGAGCTGAGTTGCCTTCAATTGTAAACTTAGCATTAACTGATTTCTCTTTGAACAGTGCGGGGGTACTATGTAATACTGTTATGAAACCTAACATTCCCATTTCATCTAACGCTCCAGGATACTTTTTTTCAACAGCATCTGCAAAGTCGCTCAATTT
>NZ_JBBFKU010000086.1:0-532 GCF_037481895.1 Tenuifilum sp. | reverse complement strand
TATTATTATAAAGCATTTAAAGCAAAAACGCAATTAGTTACCATGCTCTTCGGTATCATCAGCCGATGCGATTCGATGACCGAGATTTGTGAAGGGTTGCGGGCGATGGGGGGCAAGCTAAACCATTTAGGCTTAGACAAGGCCCCTGCCAAAAGCACAGCATGCGATGGTTTACGAAACCGTGATAACAAGTTCTTTGAAGATGTTTATTTTAGTTTGGTACGCCATTACCGAAGTTTTTTATCGGACAGCCGAACTTTTGGGCTCACATTTAAAGAAGTCCTGCTAATAGATTCGACCACAATAAGGCTTTTTAGCGATATACTCAAAGGGGTTGGCCGCGACCCCAAGCACGACGGAAAAAAGAAAGGCGGGTTAAAAGTACATATGCTTATCGATGCAGTTCAGTCGGTTGGACGGTTTATAAAAATCACAGAGGCAAAAGTACACGATAACACATCCGTCCAAAATAAAATTTTGTAGATAAAAAATGGGAGTTGGAAATATCCCCGTTAAGGGATAGTTTTACATT
>NZ_JBBFKU010000085.1:0-656 GCF_037481895.1 Tenuifilum sp. | reverse complement strand
GGATACTTCAGCTTGCTATACAGTTACAACTGTTGGAATTTTGGAAAATACTTTTAGTAATGACATAATAGTTTATCCAAACCCAACTGACGGTATAGTGAAAATTGACTTAGGTGAAACGCTGTCTGAATTTAGTGTTTCGCTAACTGATGTAAATGGAAAATTAATTAATCAGACAAGCTACAAAAACACTAAAATGATTGAGCTTAATTTAAATGCTCAGCCAGGCATTTATTTATTGACAATTTATTCGGAAAATAAAAAGGCAACGATAAGATTGATAAAGAATTAACGTTTGCTAACACGCGGTATAGTTAATTGCCGGTGCAGTGGGAATTGGAGCGGCACAGCTCGTATCAAAAGTAGTTGTAACTTGATAGGAAAGTGCTTCGAAATCGGCAACTAACCATACCGCAATCCGTTAGCGTTCATTGTAAGAAAGACAAACCAGACGACAGAATGAAAAATGAATTTTTGCTGCATAAAGACAAAGAAAAATGAAAATTGCCGACACACAAAACAACACATTTGCAAGCCCCGACACACAAGCCGATGCTTCTGCTTGCAAAAGAGCAGTTTTCTTGCCTACGCTCCCAAACCCACCCACCACCCTTGAAAACCCGTTAAAAAGAATTATGGTAAATGGGAAAATAAAC
>NZ_JBBFKU010000084.1:0-801 GCF_037481895.1 Tenuifilum sp. | reverse complement strand
AGGCTCAAAGGCTTGGGCTACAAGCATAAGTCAAAACTATGGTTCATTGCTTACCGGTGCTACCGATACAATATTTTTCGATGATTTTGAAACAGCTAAGGGGTGGACATTTACAGGAGAATTTGAGCGCAATCAAATAATCATGCAATGGGATACAATTCCAACATATTCCTATAGCGGCCAATACTGCATTGGGACCGATTTAAGCAGGCAAGGAGCCAATAAAGGCATGTATGAACCCAATGTTACATGGTTTGCCCAGTCGCCAATTATTGATCTAGCGAGCTACAGCAATCTAACACTTTATGCCTGGCGATGGCATAAAATTGCAGCGGGCGATACAGCAATGGTTCAAGCTAGCAGCAATGGCACATCCTGGGAAACCCTATTTTCAACTGGCGGCACAGCAGTTACACATGAAAACTGGGATATTGATACCATACCAATCCCCAATAGTCTTGCCAATTCAGGTACACTATACATCCGATTTGTATTGAAATCGAATGGGGATGCTAACGTGGCCGAGGGTATCAATTTTGACAATGTATGGATTACCGGAACACGATTTAACTCGGAAACAGCATGGTTACAAAGCCCCTGCTTCGATTTTAGTGGAGTAGCAAACCCAATAATCGACCTAAGCATTTTTAACCGCACTGAGCCCGAGGTTGATGGAACTACCCTATACTACTCCACCGACAATGGAGAAACCTGGCAACATGTTGGCAATAGCGCTACGCACGACGATTACTTTAACTGGTATACCGATAGCCTGGTTAGCGCACTTGGTGTTGATGGATG
>NZ_JBBFKU010000083.1:0-1700 GCF_037481895.1 Tenuifilum sp. | reverse complement strand
AAGCTCACGACTGGGGTCGATGCCTTTTTTCATTAGCTCAACCCTATCTGGCTTAATATCGAACCCAATAACTGAGAGTTTGCGGGCAAATTCCAAAGCTATAGGTAACCCAACGTAACCCAAACCAATAACTGCAAGTTTTTCCTTTTTTGAAACAAGTTCGCTATACATTTTTAAAGGTTTAATGTTTTACAAAATGGGTGATAATCGCCGGTTAAACCTACCGGTGCCATATTACGGATGGTGTAAACAGTTTCAATTGAAGCACGGGCATCGTTTAAGCCAAAGCTATTACCTGCGAGAATTTCGCGGTAGCTTGCAGTATGTAAATCGGTAAACCCCTCGCTGAACTCCAACTCCTTATCGGCAATGCGAATGGAACGGTAGGTTCGCTGCCCCTTTTGCTTTATATTATCAGGAATATCGTTATAGTCAACACTTAGGAACCAGCGTACGCGAGCCTTTTCGAGTTCCATGTATCCAGCAGCCTTGTCGGGGTGGGAAACATGCACCACGCTCGACTTAACACTTCCAAAAATCCATGAAAGCATATCGAAAAAGTGCACACCAATATTGGTGGCAACCCCACCCGATTTCTGAACATCACCCTTCCATGAAATAAAGTACCAACGTCCACGGCTTGTAATGTAGGTTAAATCGATATCAAAAACATTATCCTTTGGAGCGCTATCGATCTGCTTTTTTAACTCAATGATAGTAGGATGCAATCTGAGTTGAAGTATTGTGCTGATACGTTTACCGGTTTCCTTTTCAATTTCAGCAAGGGCATCAATATTCCAAGGATTCAATACGATTGGTTTCTCGCAAATAGCGTTAGCACCCTGTCGTAAAGCAAAACGAATATGCGAATCGTGCAGGTAGTTTGGAGTACAAATGCTAACGTAGTCAACCTTAACGCCCTGTCGTTTAAGCTTATCGATATGCCTATCGAATCGTTCATATTCCACAAAGAAGTCAGCCTCAGGAAAGTAACTATCCATAATTCCTACACAGTCGTGCTTATCGAGTGCTGCAAGCAAATTATTGCCGGTTTCCTTAATTGCTTTAAGGTGACGGGGAGCAATAAATCCGGCTGCTCCAATAAGTGCAAAATTCTTCATTGCCTAATCTATTCGAAAAACCTGATTATTTTCAAGCTTATACTTTTGTCTACTCTCAGGGCAAACTGCAATGCCATCGCTATTAAACTCAAGACGATGGCCATACTCGCTCATCCAACCAATTTGTCGGGCTGGATTACCAACAACCAGAGCGTAAGGCTTTACGTCCTTAGTTACCACTGCTCCGGCACCAACAAAGGAAAACTCGCCAAGAGTAACGCCGCATACTATGGTTGCATTTGCTCCAATGGTGGCGCTACGCTTTACCAGCGTTGTTAAATACTCACTCTTGCGGTTAATGGCGCTACGCGGATTTATTACATTGGTAAACACCATTGATGGGCCTAAAAAAACATCATCCTCGCAAATTACACCCGTATAAATGGAAACATTGTTCTGAACCTTTACATTTCGGCCTAATTTTACTCCCGGGGAAACAACCACGTTTTGGCCAATATTGCAACTTTCACCTATCTCACAGCCAGACATTATATGGCTGAAGTGCCATATTTTTGTACCCTTGCCTATTGTGCAACCTTCATCAATTACTGCTGTTTCGTGGGCGAAGTAGGTTTTCTC
>NZ_JBBFKU010000082.1:0-1861 GCF_037481895.1 Tenuifilum sp. | reverse complement strand
TGACTCAAAAGTAGACATTCCGGGTGGTATCTCAAAAATACTGCCCGGTAATTTTTTTTACCGGACAACAGTGATTAATTATCAACAAACTTAAATAAAATGTAACCTCACAAGGTGCAAAAATTGCCATATTCGAACAATAAATTTTGCGAAACACACAAAAACTGCTCAAAATTTACCTACGTTCACAAAAAAGAAACTAAATTTACCCTATAAACAAAAAACACACTACCTATGAACAGTATTGTATTTATACGGAAAGCTATGCATTGGCGACAGATTCTAAAATCGACTTTTTTGCTAACAGTCTGTCTGGCATTTTTAAGTTCTTGCCACTCAAAATCTGGAACAACGGAAAAATTCGTAATTCACAAAGGCGTTAACCTTAGCCACTGGCTTTCACAGGATTTTGGCTGGGAACCTAAGTATACCTACATCAAGGAATCGGACATCAAGTTTCTCGACAGCCTGGGGTTCGATCATGTGCGTATTCCCATTGACGAACAAGAAATATGGGATGAACAGGGCAAGTTCATTGAACCAGCTGTGAAACATCTACTGGCTTGTCTCGACTGGTGCTTGAAATACGATTTACGGGCAATAGTTGACCTGCACATCATTCGTTCGCACCATTTTAATGCAGAAAATGAAGGTGGACACAATACGCTTTGGACCGATACTGTTGCTCAACAGCACTTCGTAAATCTGTGGATTGAACTTTCGAAGATATTAAGTAAATATCCAACCAGCCATGTTGCCTATGAATTGCTGAACGAGGCGGTAGCCCCCACAGCCGACGACTGGAACCAGCTTTTCAACAAAGCGCTAAAAGCCGTCCGGCAGCTCGAACCGCAAAGAGTTATTGTGGTAGGAGCAAACATGTGGCAAACGGTTCAAAATGTTCCCCTGCTTAAATTACCCGAAAACGATACGAATCTTATCATCAGCTTCCATTTTTACAGCCCGCTTATGCTTACCCACTATAAAGCCAGCTGGACACCTCTGAAATACTTCAACGGCAAAGTTTCGTATCCAGGTTATATTATCTCTCCCACTGACTTAAAAAACTATTCCGATACTGCTTCGGAAGCAGTACGAAATATGGTACAAGAACTTGCTGAGCCATACAATAAAGAACGCATCCATGCCATGATAAAGCCTGCCATTGAATTTGCCCAGAACAAAAAACTTCCCCTTTACTGCGGCGAATTTGGGTGCCTTCCTACCGTTCCCCGTGAAGTTCGCCTTGCCTACTATAGGGATTTGATCAGCATTTTTAAGGAAGAAGGGATTGCTTATGCCAACTGGGAATACAAAGGTGACTTTGGAATTTACTTTTTCGATAACGTAAAATTAAAATCTCTCGAGCCGGATACTGCACTCATCCTGATCCTCTTAGGTAATTAATGCGCGAGGATATTGATTTTCCTATTTGCACGCGTTGGCTATTAATAAGGCATCTATTTATAATGGCATGCAATTGCCACAATCAAAAGTTATAATGCGAATTTCCTTCCAACATTTGTTATGATGATGAACACCTCCCCCCGTCCTAACGGACACCCCTCACCTTTGCAAGGAGAGGGGACGGGGGTGAGGATAAAAAGGGCGAGGAAACGAGGATGAGGCGTTGTAAAACAATACGTTGTGAGTTAGCAAAGGCCATCATCTAAGCGTTGTGCGGTGGGCTGCACAAATGCGCGGCGGTGTGGAGCAGTGAATGGTCAAAACGGCAAGTATGGCCGCAGGGGCGCTTGTCGTTTCAAAGCGTTGGCAGGAGGAAAGCCTTGAGTGGAAACGCTATAGCTATTCCATATATACAGGCCATAATAAATGCCCCGGCCAACGATTTGGCTTACCC
>NZ_JBBFKU010000081.1:0-1958 GCF_037481895.1 Tenuifilum sp. | reverse complement strand
TTGTGAATTGCTTTGGCTTCGCCGAGCTCGCAAAAAACGCTCGGTTCAGATTGTATCTTTGACATATTGGTCACAACTTAAGGTACATGTACATCACCTCGTCATCCGTTGTGAATTGCTTTCAGATTGTATCTTTGACATATTGGTCACAACTGTCCCATTTGGTAAAAACCACGTTCATTTGTTGTGAATTGCTTTCAGATTGTATCTTTGACATATTGGTCACAACTAAGCTCACCTATGTTCTGCCCAAACGAGTGTTGTGAATTGCTTTCAGATTGTATCTTTGACATATTGGTCACAACGTCACCGGGAACTATTTCCTGACACATTATGTTGTGAATTGCTTTCAGATTGTATCTTTGACATATTGGTCACAACGCAAATTTAATTAACTAATTATCTTTTGTCGTTGTGAATTGCTTTCAGATTGTATCTTTGACATATTGGTCACAACTATAGTGGGAATGTGTATACAGTGAAAAGGGTTGTGAATTGCTTTCAGATTGTATCTTTGACATATTGGTCACAACCCTTTAGCTCATCTAAAACTGTTGTTTCCAGTTGTGAATTGCTTTCAGATTGTATCTTTGACATATTGGTCACAACAACAGCAGCGACAGCACCAGCCATCATGCGTTGTGAATTGCTTTCAGATTGTATCTTTGACATATTGGTCACAACAGCGATAGCGACAACTTCCTGGGCTACAAGTTGTGAATTGCTTTCAGATTGTATCTTTGACATATTGGTCACAACGCAAGCTCACCTCGGCGGCTAAGAACCTGGTTGTGAATTGCTTTCAGATTGTATCTTTGACATATTGGTCACAACGACGCTTTGGTAGGGCTAGGATGGTTTCTTGTTGTGAATTGCTTTCAGATTGTATCTTTGACATATTGGTCACAACTCTGAACGACTGCCAGATATTAACTTATATGTTGTGAATTGCTTTCAGATTGTATCTTTGACATATTGGTCACAACCATCCACATCGGGCTTTTTAGACTTGGCGTGTTGTGAATTGCTTTCAGATTGTATCTTTGACATATTGGTCACAACTTCTGTTTCGTTATTTCCTTCGTTCCTGCGGTTGTGAATTGCTTTCAGATTGTATCTTTGACATATTGGTCACAACATGGGGAGGCAGGATTATCATTGGAAGCATGTTGTGAATTGCTTTCAGATTGTATCTTTGACATATTGGTCACAACCATATACCTGCGGACGTTATGGGCAAGCGTGTTGTGAATTGCTTTCAGATTGTATCTTTGACATATTGGTCACAACCCGATGGTGTCATACTCATCGTACCTGTAAGTTGTGAATTGCTTTCAGATTGTATCTTTGACATATTGGTCACAACTCGAAGATGGCAAAGCGTAACCAGGGCATTGTTGTGAATTGCTTTCAGATTGTATCTTTGACATATTGGTCACAACGAAAGGCCTTTTAAAAGGTAACAGGCATAGGTTGTGAATTGCTTTCAGATTGTATCTTTGACATATTGGTCACAACGCAACGTATAGCGATGTGCTAACGCTTCTAGTTGTGAATTGCTTTCAGATTGTATCTTTGACATATTGGTCACAACGGTTAACAATACACCATGCTGGATTAACATGTTGTGAATTGCTTTCAGATTGTATCTTTGACATATTGGTCACAACCTAACACTTTCGGGAACCAGCGTGATTGATGTTGTGAATTGCTTTCAGATTGTATCTTTGACATATTGGTCACAACCCAGTTGCTGAGCATCACGAGGGCTGGAACGTTGTGAATTGCTTTCAGATTGTATCTTTGACATATTGGTCACAACCCTCATCCCTCAGGGCTACATCGCTTCGCAGTTGTGAATTGCTTTCAGATTGTATCTTTGACATATTGGTCACAACGCCTATATGGAAAAGGAATCCAGTAAGAATGTTGTGAATTGCTTTCAGATTGTATCTTTG
>NZ_JBBFKU010000080.1:0-1977 GCF_037481895.1 Tenuifilum sp. | reverse complement strand
AAACAAAAATAGTATTTTTGATTCTTCAGTTCTAAACCCTTTGGAAATTAGTCCAGTTTAAAGGGGGTCAATACAGAAATCTGAAATATGAAATCTGAAATATGAAATCTGAAATTTTAAATTTTTAACCTTTATCCTTTACCCATTTGGCTTTAGAAAATCTTCCGCACTAACTTGCTAATATTCGTTGGATTTATCCCTCTTCTGGGATGGATGCGCTCTACCCTACAATTTTTCTCGTCAATCTTAAAACGTAATACATAGGCTGCAGGATAGCTACTTTCCAGGCTTGAAAATCGTAAATCGTTTACATAAAAGTAACCTTGATGGGAGTAATCAATGGTAAAGTAGTTTTTTGTAAACTCTTTTATTCGTTCCAAAGAACAAGTAGTAATATTATTTTCCATACCTTTTAATAATAGGGTATGGCTCACTATCTGTTTCTTAATGATATTTACCTGCGACACCCGGTAACCCGACGAATCCTCAACCACAACCATCCAAACCAGGTTTGTAAGCGGTAATGGTGTTGAATGAATCCGGGTAAAATCAACTCCAGCTGCTTCTAACCTATCCCTAACTTCCCTTTCAAGCGATAATTTAATGTAAACATTCAATAAAAAGTAAAGCAAACCCACTGATAGCCCCAAAAGTGCTATAAACCTTTTTTGAAAGCGAGATTTTTCCCTTAAGAAAAGGAGTGCAGCAAGGGTAAGCACAAGTATAACCAACAAATTAATATCGATTATTGCCATGGTATCGAACGATATTCTTACACTACTAAAGGGTTCAAGGATACCGGTTCCGTATGTGTTAAAAATATCCATAAGTAGATGCGAAAGCCATGGTATCAATACCAGAAGCCACCAAAAACCAAATGGATGTCGGCTTTTGTAGTACCTACTTAAAAGATATCCCAGAAAAGCTGAACCTATAAACATTAGCAGAAGCGAATGGCTAAAACCTCTATGGATGAACATAGCCTCCACGGGATCAAAGAAAGGGGTAAAAGCAGCATCAAAATCGGGGATGTTTGCGGCAATAGCACCAATCACCATTGCTTTAGTTCCCATCTTACTGTTACCTAAAGCATGGCCAATAATGGCACCGGTTAGTGCGTGTGTTAACGAATCCATACAATTTAGCTACCTTTGCAAAACAATACGATGCTTCATAAAGTTCAAATTTACTTAAAATAATCGTGGGACGAAGAAGTAAGCCTCTGCTTGAGCAAATCCTGATTGAGGATATTGCTGCCGAAGGGAAAGCCATTGGAAAAGCCGATAACAAAGTTGTTTTTGTGCCTTTTGCCGTACCCGGCGATGTGGTTGACATACAGGTTACCAACAACCGAAAAAACTTCATGGAAGGGCACGTGGTTAAGTGGCACAAGTATTCACCTAACCGTATTGAACCCTTTTGTTCTCATTTTGGCCTTTGCGGTGGTTGTAAATGGCAAAACCTACCCTATGAGGAACAGCTAAAATTTAAGCAGAAACAGGTAACCGACCAGCTAAAACGCATTGGGAAACTTGAATTACCAGCGATATTGCCAATAATTGGATCAAAAAATATTACCCACTACCGTAATAAGCTGGAATTCACCTTTTCCGATAGCCGTTGGCTAACTCGCGAGGAAATTGAGCAGGCTGGCGAGATAGAAAAGGTTCCTGCACTGGGATACCATATTCCTGGTAGGTTCGACAAGGTTTTTGATGTAAGCAACTGTTACCTTCAACCCGAACCATCCAACTCAATCAGGCTAGCCGTTAGGAATTATGCTATCGAGCATGGAATTCCTTTCCTTAACCTTTACACCAAGCAAGGGTTACTGAGGAATCTGATTATTCGCACAGCAAGCACTGGTGAGGTAATGGCAATTCTTTCGGTAACCCGATATAATAATGAGGTTCAGGAATTACTGGAGTACATGCGTATCAGTTTCCCTCAAATAACCTCGCTGATGTACGTTGAAAA
>NZ_JBBFKU010000079.1:0-2203 GCF_037481895.1 Tenuifilum sp. | reverse complement strand
AAGCAGTTCCTTTGGAAACCTGAATGGATTCCATCCATGGGCCGGGAACGTAACTCAATCCAAAGGTTGAGGCAAGTCCTCGCATGGTAGGGATGTTCTCGTATTGCATTTGGGTATAAATGCCCGCCAATCCTAGCAATTGTATTTGTTTTGCCCCTGTAATGGCATCACTGTACGATACGTCAATCGAGGCGTTGGTTTCAAAGCTTTCCGAAAGGTTGCAGCATGCGGCTCGGGTCAATTCTCCCGATGTAATAACCTGTGTTTGAATTGGATTCAACTGCTGGAAGAAGGTGTTTCCCCTGTCAGCTTTTACGGTTACAGCCTCAATGCTTAATGCTGATTTCAGAACATGCCTAAGCGGGAAACTCCTACCTGATACTTCAATCGTATCGGTTTTATAGCCGACATAGCTAATGGTAAGTT
The DNA here is from genome assembly GCF_037481895.1 of Tenuifilum sp. Lineage (NCBI taxonomy): Bacteria > Pseudomonadati > Bacteroidota > Bacteroidia > Bacteroidales > Tenuifilaceae > Tenuifilum > Tenuifilum sp. The sequence goes on along the minus strand of NZ_JBBFKU010000079.1, from coordinate 1,777 downwards.
TTTTACTGTTAGCAGGTTGAAGCATGAAGAACCCTTTTGCATCGGTTGTTGTACCTATTTGGCTGTTAAGCCAAATAATAGTAGCACCCTGCAATGGTATGCTATCTCCCTTGTCGTTAAGTTCAAATACATATCCGCTTATGCTCAAGTTTTGGGCTATTAGGTCAGATATTCCTAAAAGACCTAAAAGCATTAGTAATGTTACTATTCTTTTCATTTTATTCCCCACTGTTAGTGATTTGTAAAAGGTTAATAAATAGCATCTAATTCAAATGCTAAAAGTAAACTAACCTGTTCGCTGGCCAATTTGTGGCTCAGTGAACTCTATAACAGGTGGGCTATTTTGAGCTGATGATGATCAATGCAGATTTTTTTACCCGTTGGTTTGGGTGGGGCTTTTCCCCAGTTGGGTTCATTAACCGAACTAAGGTTTTGTATGGGTTGATTTAATTCATTGTATTCGCTTAATGCCAGGTGATTTGGAATCGGTTGATTGCTCTCAACCTTTTGTAGGCCAGTAAAGTTATCGGTTTTAACCTTTAACACCTCGTTCCAGCATCCACACGATTTGCCTGCAACTTTTACTGTTTCGATGAAAGAAACTTTGCAGCTTCCTGCTTCACAGCTACTGTGTGAGTGATTGCAGCCTGTTTGAGTAAAAACAGATACCTGAATTTTGCCCTCGCATTGGCAGTGATGAATGAAAAGGTTTAACCCACTAACCGACAGAAGCACTAGTGCCGATAACATTATGGATAATATTTTTTGGGCTAACCTTTTCATTTAAACAACCAAATTGTATAAGCAAAACAAACAAATTACCGAATTGTTTGGCTACCCTTTGGGTTGATTTATATTTTTAATAGCACATGATCCCGATGAGCAACCTGCGCACTTACCGGTACTTATACGTTTAGGATTAAAAATTTGGTACACACTGTAACCAAAGTATCCCAAAGCACCTAAAATTATAAGGTAAACAGCTATTTCCTGTATCATATCAACCTACAATTAAATTTCCCACTTGATAAACCACAAAGGCTAATATCCATGCAAGCGATGTGGTGAATATAATGGTAAAAATTGCCCATTTCCATGAACCCGATTCATTTTTTATCGCCGAAATAACTGCCACACAGGGGAAGTAAACCAGAATGAAGATAAGGAAAGCAAGTGCTGTGACCTTGGTGAAAACCACTTTGCCTGTCAACATGCCGGATTGGTGTGTTTCGTTACGAAGTTTTTGGGCAAGACCGGCACTATCGGAATCGGGATCGGTTTGGTATAGCACTCCCAGGGTGCTGACTACAATCTCTTTGGCTGCCACCCCCGACAGTAAGCTTACCCCCATTTTCCAGTCGAATCCCAGTGGGCGTATGGCCGGTTCAATGAACTTACCTATACGCCCAAGATACGAATTGGATTGCCTCTCGGCTTCCATTTCCAACCTTTTTTGATGGATAGCACGGTTTAGGCTATCGACGGTTGGTTGCGGAAGATTTGCACTGGCGATTTGTTGGGTTATTAGTTCTATTTCTGCATTATAGTCCTTTGAGTAGTTTACATTACGGGGATAGTAACCCAATGCCCAAACAAATATTACAGCTACAAGAATTACACCCCCCATTTTTTTTAAGTATTGCGATCCTTTATGCCACATATGTATTAGGGTTGAACGGAGCGTTGGCATACGGTAGGGCGGAAGTTCCATTACAAAGGGCAAATCCTCCGCTTTGAAAATGGTTTTCTTGAATGCTAGGGCTGTTCCAATGGCAAG
>NZ_JBBFKU010000078.1:0-2362 GCF_037481895.1 Tenuifilum sp. | reverse complement strand
ATGTAAAACTATCCCTTAACGGGGATATTTCCAACTCCCATTTTTTATCTACAAAATTTTATTTTGGACGGATGTGAGTAAAAATATGAAAAACATAATTCTATCAATTTTAATATTGGCATACTGCAATGTATGTTCAACTCAAGAAAAGTTTAATGAATTTTTAAAAAGCTTTAAGCCGGTAGATTTACCCATAGAGAATATTTTGAACTTAGCAAGCTATGATAGCCTGAATGGAAAATTTACAAATGATATAATTATCCGCAACCAGGATAAAAAACCACAGTTTGTTGATAAAGAAGGTAAACTTAAAACCATTACGCAATATTATGGACTTTATCCAGAAGAACCATTTAAATATACAACTGATGAGAAGATAGACGGAAAATGGGTTGAAAACATTCACTATTTTAATAATAAGATTATTCCCATAGGTCGTATTGAACTAAACCCAAAGTATAATACCGTCATAATAAAAGTAGTTGACGTTGAAACAACCTTTTACGATTTATGGAATTTTTCAAAAGATGGCAAGGCATTATCTGTGGTGTGTTTGTTTTGGGGCTTAAGAGATGCGGGGCCACGTGATGAGAAGGTTACCTATACCATTGTGGACTCTAAAATCACAAAAGAAGGAAATATCATTTGGCATGAGAATGCTGATGGACTTGAGACCTTTAGAACTTATAAATTAAACGATGAAGGTTATTTTCAGGTAATAAAAGAAGAACAAAAGGGTGAAGCAGAGTTTTAGAGGAAAAGTATGAGGATTAACGCACAATTAGGCACCCGCTCGCGCGGATTTGCAATCCGTGCGGTTATTTCATAATGCAAAGTTCAGCAAAGGCCGCTCGCGCGGATTTGTAACCGACCGAAGGGAGTTCGCCCGCTCGCGCGGATTTGCAATCCGTGCGGTTATATTGCACCCCGCTCGCCCGGATTTGTAACCTACGGAAGGGAGTTCGGCAAAGCCAATCCGTGCGGTTATTTTAAAGGTATTTTCAATGAGGCACAGCTCGAATAAGTAGTAAAGAGTAAGAAGTATTTGTCACGGACAACAAGTCCGCGCCAGCATTGAGCAGCATAAACTCCCAGGCCGCCTACCTGTTTCTGGTACCCAAGGCCGATGGTGGCCTGCAGGGCTACATGCCCTTTAACCGTCAGTTTGGGTTTGTGGTGGCACCCACCGGTTCCGATGGCAATGTGGATGCCGCTGCGCTGGCCCGCACTGTTGCCCACGAGCTGGGCCATGGAATTTTTTCCCTCCGCCATACCTTTAGCGAGAAAAATTTTGTAACTTTACCCCAGGGCAAAACCGATAACCTCATGGACTACCCTTCAACAGGCTCAGGGCTGGCTACGGCAACCGATGCCACCAAGCTCGATAAGTACCAATGGGGCCTAATCCACAACCCTGAGAAAATATGGTTCGCATGGTTGCAGGAAGAAGAAGAGGCTGAGTTAAGCTTACCTTGTTTAGGCTGGTTCGATGATTGTGATGATGTTTTAAAAATATTAGAAAAATTAAGAGAAGCAAGGATAAATAATAAAAACCCCCCGCCCCCCGCTCGCGCGGATTTGCAATCCGTGCGGTTATATTGCCCCTGCGCTAGCAATAGCTGTAATTTTTTTCTTAAATTTGGGGAAACAGCAAGTGCATGTCGGACAGGTACAAAATTAAGGACAACGAGGCCGCCTACTTTGTAACGCTCACCACGGTGGGCTGGGTTGATGTATTCACAAGGCTCAACCAGAAGCTGGCGCTGGTGAACTCCATTAAATACTGCCAGCAGCACAAGGGGCTGGTTGTTTTTGCATGGTGTCTAATGCCCAGTCACCTGCATATGCTCTGCAAGGCGGAGCAACCGGGAGGCCTATCGGCTTTACTGCGCGATTTCAAAAAATTTACGTCCAAGCAGGTTGTTAGGCTAGCCATGGAGGAACCCGAGAGCCGAAGGGAATGGATGCTAAACCCCCAGCTCGCGCGGATTTGTAATCCGTGCGGTTATTTTAAAGGTATTTTCAATGAGGCACAGCTCGAATAAGTAATAAAGTGTAAGAAGTATTTGTCACGGACTACAAGTCCGCGCCAGCAATGAGTGGTATATGCCGCATGTGTCAAAAGACGCGCGCGAACGAGAGGAAACGGTTCACGGTTAACGATTCACGTTTAACGGACTAATATTCTTCTAACTTCCTCTAACTTCTTCTAACTTCATCATATTCCGTATATTCCATCTATTCCGACCCATTCCGTCTCATTCCGACCCAGCGCTAACGCTAGTTTGTTTGTTCTGTTTCAATCTTTTTTGTGTTACTTAGCATTGTTTAACGCGTATCATTCATATATTTGCAATCCTAA
>NZ_JBBFKU010000077.1:0-2448 GCF_037481895.1 Tenuifilum sp. | reverse complement strand
TATTCCCACATGTATAGCGATGCACGCAATACTTAAGCCAAAGAGCAAGGGTAAAACTTTGCATCGCAACAGAAAAGCACTGCAAAGATCGGTTTCCAAAAAAACAACAAGAATTAAAGGGTTTAAAGTAAAGCGATACTTCGGCTAACTCAGCATGACAAGTGAGCAGAAAGGAAGATAGGGTTTTTATCATCCCGAGCAAAGTCGAGGGAACTATTCAAAGGATTGAAGAAAATGAGCAATGAGATGCTTTGGCGAAGTCTATCCCTATAAATCGGGACTCAGCGCGACAGCGTGATGTTTCGCTTGTGCGCAACATGACAAATAACCTTAACTAAACAACATTATTAGTTGATTCGTCAATTGTAAAATTCAATTGAAGAATTTGGAATACAGTAAGTAATGTCATGTAAATTCCCAAAACAAAAAAAGAGGCTTACAGCCTCTTTTTGCTAAAACTTTTCGTAATTGGTGTCGTCGCTATTACTTGAGAGCTTTATATCGATACCGTCGGAAAGCTTAGGTTTTGACTTCGTTCTTTTGGATTCCCTGAATTCGGTTTTAGGAGTAATTGAAGTTTGAGCAATCTTTCTAGTAACATTCTTAAGGTTACTCAACGTAGTTAGGGTTTCCTTTTCACCAGTGTCAAAAAATGATACAATATCAATTAGTTGCTGGGCCTGGCTGTTGAGTTCCTCAGCACCTGAAGCCATTTCCTCGCTAGCAGCAGCATTCTGCTGTGTAACCTGGTTAAGTTGCTGAATGGCAGAGTTTATTTGGTCAGCTCCAGCATTCTGCTCCATACTCGCAGCAGCAATCTCCTGAACTAGCCTAGCGGTCTTTTCAATGTCGGGAACTATCTCTGAGAGCAACCGACCAGCATCGTCGGCAATTCTAACGCCATCGTGGGTAATTCTGTTAATTTCCTCGGCGGCCAAACGGCTGCGTTCGGCAAGCTTACGAACTTCGGCAGCCACCACGGCAAAACCTTTGCCATGCTCACCTGCCCTGGCTGCTTCAACTGCAGCGTTAAGGGCAAGTATGTTGGTTTGGAAAGCAATATCGCCAATAATGGTAACCTTTTCAGCAATCTTTTTCATGCTATTCAGGGCATATGTAGTAGAGTCATATCCCTTACGGATGCCCTCTACGCTCTTAAAGGCAATGATTTCGGCCTGTTTGGCATTTTCGGTGTTATTTTGAATATTGGCAACCATTTGCTCCATTGAGGCAGAAACCTCCTCAGCAGAACTTGCCTGCTCCGATGCTCCCTGCGATAGCTGTTGGCTAGTGGTACTCAGTTGTTCGCTTGCAGCTGCAATGTGATTTGAGGAGATGTATATTGTAGATATTACCTCCTTCAGCTTCTCGCTCATGTCGTTAAGGGCACGTGAAAGCTTTCCTAACTCATCGCCTCTTTTAGCTGACTCACTTGCATGAATAACCAGGTTCCCTTTGGATAGGTTGTGGGCTAACTCTACACCTGAGTTTACAGGTTCTGTAATACTTCGGGTAACCCTGTATGCAATTAATGAACTCAAGAAAACAATAGACAAAACCACAAAAATTATTACCGTTAATCCATGTTTAGCTGAATCGTTCAGTAATCCAGCCGATAAAATCACTCCCTTTTGCAACAAATTTTGAGTATGGGTAACCGCTTCAATAGATTTACTTTTGGCATCAAAAATATCTTTTTTGGCCTCGACATGCTTAATGAAACTTTCTTTATACTGTTCAAGCGCCCTTACTATCTCACTAAGCCCTAATCTGGATGCTAGTCTGGTATTATCATCAATTTCCGTTAGCCATTTCCTATACAGTTCATCATTACCTGAAATCAGGTAATTCTTTTCCATTATCCGTATATTCAAAAACTGCTGTACGCCACGTGAAACCTCTCCTCCCATAACTCGGGCGGCTATGGTAAGAGCAGTATTCGATGAGCTCTCCAGCACTGTAGCGGTTTGAGCTATAAACTGATTGCTATTTTCAAGTATTGCGAATTGATCTTCAACTACCTTAATATTTCCTTCAATAATTGTAATTAGCCCATAGTTTTTTTTAGTAACAACGGGCTTAAGAATTTCGAGTTGGTTTTTAAATTTGGTAAAGTAGAACTTGACGGAGTCGAGTTCAACCTGATTACCTGATTGAATAAAATCGAGCAAGTGTGAACTTAAAGCAGCGTTACTAGCTAATAAATTATTCAGCATAACCTGCTTGTTGCTCTCCAACCTTACTTTACGATTCGAAATGAAAACTGCAATGGCAACAACTAATATTAAACCAATAATTAATGAAAAACCCAATGCCAATCGTTTCCCAATTGGTAAATTGTTTAAGTTCATAAATAGTTTGATTTAAAGATTATCACTACTGAACGACTAAAAAAAATAGGGGCTATTTCCCGAAGGATTCACCCCAAGTTGTAAGTTTGTTTTTGCG
>NZ_JBBFKU010000076.1:0-2477 GCF_037481895.1 Tenuifilum sp. | reverse complement strand
AAGGTCAGAATAAGATTTCTATCGATTTTTTGGCAGGCAAAACCTCCCTCAACCGTAAGGGCGATTACCTTTTCAGCTTACTGGTGCCCGACAGGGCATCAACCGTTTTCCCTTGCTTTGACCAACCCAACCTGAAAGCAAGTTACAACCTAACCCTCCAAACCCCTAAGGATTGGGTAGCCGTGAGCAATTCCCCTGTAATCAACAAAATGGAAACTGACACCTCAAACCTCTGGATATTTGACAAGACCTACCCTATCAGCACTTACCTTTTTGCCTTTACTGCCGGTAAGTTTAAAGCTATTGACTTTGTAGCGGATAGTTTTAAAATGACAATTTACCATCGCGAGACCGATACCCAAAAGGTAGCCAGAAATATCAAAAAAGTGTTTGAGTTGCACCAAAGCGCTATCAAATGGCTCGAAAACTATACCAGAATCAATTACCCCTTCCAGAAACTCGATGTGGTTCTGATTCCCGATTTTCCATACAGTGGCATGGAGCATCAGGGAGCAATATTTTACAGGGATAGCCGTATTTTGCTCGACGAAAATTCCTCGGTTACCCAACAACTAAACCAGGCAAACCTAATTGCTCACGAGGTTTCGCACCAGTGGTTTGGGAACCTGGTTACCATGAACTGGTTCAACGATGTTTGGCTTAAGGAGGTATTTGCCGGACTTATGGCCGATAAAATTGTTAACCCTCAATACTCTAAGCTAAATCATCAGCTCAGCTTTGTGCTCTCACATTACCCCAGAGCCTACTCGGTGGACAGAACAGGCGGCGCAAACCCTATCCGCCAAAACCTCGACAATCTTATGCTTGCCGGGACACTTTACGGCGATATCATCTACCATAAAGCACCCATTGCCCTCCAGCAGCTTGAGCTGATGCTAGGTGAAGATAAATTCAGGGAAGGCCTAAATATCTACCTGAAAAAGTATGCATACAGCAATGCCGGTTGGAATGAATTGATTGAGATTTTCGATAACCTCACGTCCGACGACATTAAATCGTGGAGCAAACGTTGGATTGATGCACCTGGGATGCCTGCCATATATGTTGATATGGTGAGCGATGTAATCAATATTAGCCAAACCGACAACTGGCTCCCCATGGAGTTTGAGGTTATGATACCTACCACTGCAGGATACCAAACAGAGAAAGTTAGGCTTAATGGAAAGCATACCGAAATTCCGATGCCAAAAAATTTCACGGGGTTAAAAGCAATCATTCCTAACAGTAATGGTTTAGGGTATGGACTTTTCGTTTCTGCTGATCGCGATCTAACTCTTTTACAGCTCAATGAATTATCAAACAACGATGTAGCTCGTGCTTCATTCTTCATCAACCTACATGAGCTTTTTCTAAATCATTTAGTTGATACCGATACATACTTCCGTTTCCTGACCAATGCCCTTAGCCGAGAAAAAGACCCTCAAATAAGAAACTACCTACTAGGCAATCTGGAAACTGTGTGGTGGCAATTCCTTGACCACACAAGCCAAATTATACTTTCGCAAACCCTGCAGGAAACCTTACAGGGAATATTTAACAACCCAAAAATACCTGCCGATGAACGCAAACCTGCTTTCCTAACTTATTGCAGAACATCTATCACTCCTGAGGCTGTTGAATTCATTGAAAATATTTGGGCAGGTAGAGTTCAAATCAAAGGGATTTCACTAAGTGAAAACGACTTCATAGACCTATCGTTCCAGCTTGCGGTAAGGGACGTCCACGATGCCGATAGCATTCTGCAAGTGCAGGAGGAAAGAATTCAGAATGCCGATAGGTTAGCCAAGTTCAGGTTTGTTAGGCGTGCTGCCACACCCGACGAAGCCCTACGCGACGACTTTTTCCACAGCTTGCTGATTGCTCAAAACCGTAGGCCTGAGCCATGGGTTGCCGAAGGGCTTCGACTCTTTTTTCATCCCCTTCGAGCCAACCATTCCATCCATTACCTAAACGCTGCACTCGACCTACTGCCCGAAATACAGCAAACCAACGATATATTCTTTCCAAAAACTTGGCTCGATGCGGTGCTTTACGGTCATAGCTCTACCGAAGCAGCAAAAATTGTAACAAAGTGGATTCAGGAACACCCACAACTATCGCCCAGCCTAAAAGGCAAGCTAATGCAATCGGCCGACCTGCTTTTCAGAGCTGCAGGTAGCAAGTAATTATGCTTGCATAAACAGCTGCTTGGCAAGAAACTCAACCACCTTTACGTTTACAGCATTGCCAAACTGTTTATAGGCTTGCTGGGCGTTGCTGTTTATGATGTAATTTTCAGGGAAACTCTGAAGGTTAGCTACCTCGCGCGGCGTTAGCCGGCGTTTTTCCCACCCAACAACCGGGATATGCACCATGGCTACCAGTGCTGGAAATTCCGTTGGACGCTTAACCCTTATACCCGAAGGGCGAAACTGTATTATTCCCTTCCAAACCGTATCGATATGTTCACCGGCTTG
>NZ_JBBFKU010000075.1:0-2477 GCF_037481895.1 Tenuifilum sp. | reverse complement strand
CAAGCCGGTGAACATATCGATACGGTTTGGAAGGGAATAATACAGTTTCGCCCTTCGGGTATAAGGGTTAAGCGTCCCACGGAATTTCCAGCACTGGTGGCCATGGTGCATATACCAATAGTTGGATGGGAAAAACGTCGGCTAACACCCCGTGAGGTTGCCAACCTACAGAGTTTTCCTGACGATTACAGGATAAACAATAACACCCAGCAAGCCTATAAGCAGTTTGGTAATGCGGTTAATGTAAAGGTGGTTGAATACCTTGCCCGACAGCTTTTTGAGCAGGCATAGCTACTTACCAGTGGCAGCCCTGAAAAGCGGGTCGGCCGATTGCAGTAGCTTCCCTTTAAGATTGGGTGATATTTGGGGATGTTCCTTTATCCACTTGGCTACAATCCTTGAGGCTTCGGTTGAGTTATGCCCGTAGAGCACCGCATCGAGCCAGATTTTAGGGAAGAATATATCGTTGGTTTGCTGTATTTCGGGTAGCAAGTCGAGTGCAGCATTAAGGTAATGGATGGAGTGGCTGGCGCGTAGGGGATGAAAAAATAGCCGGAGCCCTTCGGCTACCCATGGCTCAGGTCGACGGTTTTGTGCATCCAGCAAACTATGGAAAAAGTCGTCGCGCAGGGCTTCGTCGGGGGTTGCGGCACGCTTAACAAATCGGAACTTGGCAAGCCTATCGGCATTCTGAATTCGTTCTTCCTGTACTTGCAGAATGCTATCGGCATCGTGAATATCCCTTACAGCCAATTGTAACGACAGGTCTATGTAGTCGTTTTCGCTAAGCGTAATCCCTTTAACCTGAGTTTTTTTTGCCCAAATCTTTTCCATAAACTCGGTAGCTTCGGGCGATATGGTAGTTCTGCAATAGGTTAGGAATGCAGGTTTGCGTTCATCGGCAGGCATTTTCTGGTTATTGAATATTCCCGATAAGGTTTGTTCGAGGGTTTGCGAAAGGATAATCCGGTTTGTGTGGTCAAGGAACTGCCACCAAACGGTTTCCAGGTTATTGAGCAGGTAGTTTCTGATTTGTGAATCCTTTTCGCGGGTAAGGGCATTGGCTAAATAGCGGAAGTAGGTATCGGTATCAATAAAATGATTTAGAAAAAGTTCATGTAGGTTGATGAAGAATGAGGCACGAGCCAAATCGTTGCTGGTTAATTCATCGGGTTGGATAAGGGTGAGGTTGTGGTTTTCGGCAACAAAAAGGCCATATCCTAAACCATTACTGTTGACAATGATGTTTTTTTGGGTTGATACGTTATTTGGCAAAGGAATTTCGCACGTTTTTCCGGTAAGTTTTACAGTTAACGTTTGGTATTGGGTTTTGGTGGGCAGCATAATATTGAACTGCATGGGTAGCCAACCATCGGTTTGGGTAAAAATGAACTTATCGTTGGTTAAATCGATATTAATGGCAGGCATGCCGGGTGTGTCGATCCACCGTTTGCTCCACGATTTGATATCGTCGGCCGAGAGGTTATCAAAAATCTCAATTAGTTCGCTCCAACCGGCGTTATCGTAAGCATATTTTTTTAGGTAGATATTTAAGCCTTCCCTGAACTTTTCTGAACCCAACATGAGTTCAAGCTGTTGAAGTGCAATGGGTGCTTTATGGTAGATGATGTCGCCGTAGAGCGTTCCGGCAAGTAGCAAGTTATCGAGGTTCTGACGAATTGGATTTGCCCCACCTGTCCTGTCAACCGAGTAGGCCCTGGGGTAGTGCGAAAGTACAAAGCTCAGCTGATGGTTTAGCTTGGGGTATTGCGGGTTTACAATCTTGTCGGCCATAAGCCCGGCAAACACTTCCTTCAACCAAACATCGTTGAACCATTGCATGGTAACCAGATTCCCGAACCACTGGTGCGAAACCTCGTGGGCGATAAGGTTTGCCTGGCTTAGCTGCTGGGTAACCGATGGATTTTCGTCGAGCAGGATACGGCTATCCCTGTAAAATATCGCTCCCGGATGTTCCATACCACTGTAAGGGAAATCGGGGATTAGAACCACATCGAGTTTCTGGAAGGGGTAATTGATGTTGGTATAATCTTCGAGCCATTTAATGGCGCTATGGTGCAGCTCAAACACTTTTGGGGTATTTCTGGCTACCTTTTGGGTATCGGTCTCGCGATGGTATATGGTCATCCTAAAACTATCCCTTACGTAGTCAATAGTTTTCAACTTTCCGGCAGCAAAGGCAAAAAGGTAAGTGCTAATAGGGTAGGTTTTATCAAATATCCAGAGGGTAGAGGTGTCAGTTTCCATTTTGTTTATTACGGGAGCATTGCTCACAGCAACCCAATCCTTAGGAGTTTGAAGGGTTAGGTTGAAGCATGCTTTCAGGTTGGGCTGGTCAAAACAAGGAAATACTGTTGAGGCTCTATCGGGCACCAGCAGGCTGAAAAGGTAATCGCCCTTACGGTTGAGGGAGGTTTTGCCTGCCAAAAAATCGATAGAAATCTTATTCTGACCTT
>NZ_JBBFKU010000074.1:0-3301 GCF_037481895.1 Tenuifilum sp. | reverse complement strand
GGTGTACTTAACCTGAGCGCTTTCCACATCGTTGGCGCTGCGTGGCAGAAGCTTGAAAGCACCAAAGCTGTAATCAATTACACCGGTGATGTTGTAACGTGCACCCTGTGTTGGGGTATACCTGTACAGGAAGTCGTCTACGTTAATGGTGTTTGTTCCATCGCTAACAGTAAACTCGCCAAAACCGGCATCGGCTACGGTACACTCTACGTTGTTGAGCTTAACCAGAACGCCCTCGTATGCCTCGCTGGCAGCCTGTGCAGGAGTAACATCAACAGGGGTTGGGAGTGTGTTACCACTATTAATCTTGTTCAGGTAGCTTACGCTCTTAATCTCGGTAAGGTTATTGTACTCATCAACAGTACCAATAACTTCAACGCTATCGCCCTGAGCAATTGTTCCAAGGGAGTTGTTTACGCCGTAAACATACACACCATTCCAGGCTTTAGCGCTATCCTGCAACCACATGTTGAAGGAGGTTGAACCCGTTTTAACTGCAGTTACAATACCACCAATGCGAACGGTATTGTTAGCCCAGTTGCTGGCTCCTCCTGTATTATTGCTCTGAATGTCATAAATAGAAGGTGTGGCAATAATGGTGAAAGCAGCATCGCTCTCGTCGGTGGCGCCGCTGGTGTTGCCGGTTAGGCGAATCTTGTACTGGGTGCCATACTTGGCATCGGCAGGAATGGTGAAATTGAATGAGCCGGTATTGGGTAAAGCTGGTTCAAGCACTAACCAGTTCCAGTTGGAAGTAAGTCCGTCTCTTACGTAGGCCTCGTACTTGATGGTCTCGGCTCCCATGTTAGCCGATGTCCAGGTAATGGTAACATTATCGCCGGCAAAGAAAGTCTGGCCACCGTTGGGGGAGGTAACGGTAATGCCCGGGGTTAAAATTTCAACCTGTGGAACAGTACCATCGGTTTTATAGTTAATAGATGCACCGGAATTGGTGTAGGGGAAAATCTGGGCGTAGTAGTGCTTACCGGGAAGCAGGGTGTTCAGTGAAGCGGTTTGCACGCCGTAGGCAACATTGATTGCACCGGCATCATCGCTAAAGTCGGTATCGTCGGCAATGGGGGTGCCATCGGCAACGGTAAAGGTACCGGTGGTGTTAACCACAACCACGTAGCCCTCAGGCGCCTGAGCACCGGCAACGGCATCTACCCAGGTAAGGGTGGCCTGTGTGCTGAGCACAGTTCCCGAAACGGCAAAGGTGGTAACGTGGTTTTCGGGCTCAGGGAGGATGTTGGTGGTTTTTTTACTGTCGGTTGGTACAACACCGTCAATCTTATAGTCTATAAGTGAACCTGAGTTTGTATAGGGATAAATTTTGAAGTAGTAGGTAGTGTTTGGTGTTAGTCCTGTCCAAACATATGTCCCAACGCCTTGGCTTACATTTACCACTCCGGCATTATCGCTCATGTCGGTGTCATCGGCTTGAGGCGTTTCATCAACAGGGTCGGTAAAGGTTCCTGTGGTGTTGGCCATTACTAGGTATCCTGTAGGGAGTGTACCACCGGTGGCGTCGGTCCAGGTTAGTGTTATTTGAGAGTTGCCATCGACCGTGGCCGTAAAATCGGTTACATGGTTTGTAGGCTCAGGATAGTAAACCAAACCGCTGCAAGCAACATTTTTGGTTGCAGCACCTGTAGAGGTTAGGGTGATGTTTTCGTTATAGCTACCTGCTGCAAGCCCAGCTTCCAACCTAACGTAGATGGTGGTAGTTGCAACACTGCCCCCGCTTTGATTAAGCACAATGGGATCGCCAGCAAAACCACTACCGCTTGTCAGCGAAATTTCAAAATTTGAAGGTGGTGTAATTGTAATATTATCCGTAAGGTCAGAACCTTCAACGGTAAACAATTGTTCAGCAGAGGGGCCTGAGCCGATAATGTATTTGAAATTGGATAAAGCACTTGTGCTAACAGTTATTATAGGTTCTGCCAAAGTTGAACCACTACCAGTTGATTCATCCGAGTAGTTAAAGGCTTTATCAACTGTGTAAACTTTGTACCAATACTGGGTGCTTGGGCTTAAGCCATTGTCGGTAAAAGATGTCGAAGTACCTATATAACAAACAGTTCCACTATTTGGAATGGTGTTGCCAACTGCATAGATACCGTTCTGGTTTGGATCCCAATTAGGATCAGGATTAGAAGTAAACCTGATAACTACATATCCTCCACCATCAACATCGGCTGCTGCATCCCAGCTTACTTTTAAGGAGTTTATAGAATTATCAGTTATTGTAACTGAACCCGGCGAGTTTGGTGCTGTTTCATCAACAACTGTACCAAGATATATCACAAAATCATCTATATTAAACTGAGCTGTATTATTAACCGATATAATACCAAGTCCTACAGTAGGAGCGGTACTAGAAGTGGACACTATAGCAGTAAATTTAGTCCAGTTTAAACCAACATTTACACTATTTAAATATGTTGAATATGTTCCTGGATTTCCTGTACCTGCAGCAGAAACAGCGGCACGCAAGTTGTCACCCCCTATAGTTCCATCTAAATCCCCTTGATAGTAGAATTGCACAACATAAGAAGTACTTGCTCTTAAAGCATCAGTGGGAGACTGCAATCTACGGTGGGTAGTACCGGTTTGTGAATATTGAACAAACTTAGGTCCAGAACGACCACCAGATGAAAAGATAATCCCAGTTCCTGCAATTTGCGTGGTCCAATAATCTTGTTGTGAGGAAATTGAACCAGCAGTTGCTAGGGTTCCTGATTGGTTTTCAAATCCACCATCCATTCTAGGGAATGTTCCTATTACCTGCTGCCCCCACCCGACCTTACCTGCGAGGAGCAGGGTAAGCGTTAGGGCCATGGTTGTGAGTAAATTTTTTGTTTTCATAGGCATATAGTTTAGTGTTTAGTGTTTCGTGTTTGGTGTTTCGTGTTTGGTGTTTCGTGTTTAAGGTTAAAAATTTCAGATTTCAGATTCCAGATTCATGATTGAAGGTGGTTTCTTAAACCATCAACTATCAACTATCAACCATCAACTATCAATGAGCAAAGGTTAAAAAAAAGGTTGAAAAGGGGTGTTAAGTTACAGTTATTTTTGGGGGTTGTCAATAAAAATGTTGGAATCGTTTGCGGAAATTTTAGTTTTTAATATTTGTTTGGTGGTTTATTCTATATTGAGCAGGTTTTTGTAGTTGTATTTTCTTTTTATTGAGTGTGTAGTGTACAGAGTGCAGAGGGGTGTTAAGGATAAAGGTTAAAGGATAAAGGATAAAGGTTCAAGGTTTAAGGTTCAAAGTTCAAGGTTAAAGGATAAAGAA
>NZ_JBBFKU010000073.1:0-3539 GCF_037481895.1 Tenuifilum sp. | reverse complement strand
CAGCCTTGATTTTCTTTGGTTCTTTCTTGTATCAAGACAAGAAAGAACATGTAAACCGCTCTTTGCCATGCTTTTCTGTTGCGATGCAACGCTTTCCCCTTGCTATTTGGAATACTATAGCGTGCATCGCTTTAGAGCAGGAGTAGCCATGGAGTTACAAATATTACACCCCTACGGGTCTGGAGGAGTTGTTAGTTGCTCGTTATTCGCGAAACTATTGTCATGTTGAGCGCAAGCGAAACATCTCATGGGGTCGATTAGAGATCCTTCGCTCCCCGCTAGGGCGGGACAGGCTGCTCAGGATGACAAGCATGTATATTTTTGTTAACTAAACGACATTGATTGATAAAAGTAAACTCATGTCAGAGCAACTAGCGAATAAATGCAAGATGGGGTAAAAAATGTGGACGTTTTTGGCTTACTATTTCTAAAATGGTTACCCTCTGTTATCCGCCTGTATCAGTCTCCGCGTGATAACCCTAACCGGGAATCGGGCAGCCAGGTAGCCTATGGCTATAACCACCAGGAAAATTAGGATCATATCGCTGGCCTGGACTTCAACGGGGTATGCATCAACAATAAAGTTGCCTCGGCCCTCAAGCCTAATGAGCTTAAAGGTGATTTGCAGCCAACATGTTATCAAACCAATTATAATCCCAATTATACTGCCACCAATGGAAATTAGCATGCCCTCAAAGAGAAATATCTTTTGTATCAGGCTATTGCTTGCTCCAAGACTTTTCAGGGTCTCCACATCGGCGCGTTTATCAATAATTAGCATGGAGAGCGACCCCACTATATTGAATGATGCAATAATGAGTATGAGTATCAGTATTAGCGCAATGGCAAACTTTTCCGATTTCATGGTTCGGTAAAGCGACTCGTTTTGCTGGTAACGGTCTAATAGCCTATACTGATTGCCAATAATTTTTTCAACATCGGTTTTAACCCTGGCGGCATTTGCGCTTTTGTGCAGCTTGATTTCAATGGCGCTAACAGTTAGTGAATCGTAAAGGAGTAGACCCCTTGCAAACTCAACGGGTGCAATTACATACCGGGTATCAAAATCTTGCTCAATGGCAAAAATGCCCGAGGGCATAATGGCTTTTTTCATAAAGGCAGCATCGGGAGAGTAGCTTTTGCCCCGCCTGGGAATGTATACAAACAGCGGGTCAAAGTGGGCAAGATTGGCGTTGAGGTAGTAGGCAACCCCTTCGCCCATGATGGCCATGGGCTGGCTACCTTGCCATAGCTTGAAATCGCCATCAACTATTTTGCTTTTTAGTCCGGTTAGCTCAGTGTAGTTCCTGCTAACCCCTTTAACAATTCCAATGTGTTGCTTCCCGCGGTAGCGGAAAAGGGCATTCTCCTCAACCACTTCGGAAAATACTGCCACACCGGGAATCTGCTTTATCCTTTCGATGGGTAAGCTATCGGTTCGGAATGTTTTTCCCTGCTTAGCTTCAATCCGCAAATCGGCATCGATATGGGAGTAGAGGTTGGCAATCAGGGAATCGAAGCCATTGAAAACGGATAGAACAACCACAAGCGCCATAACCCCTGTTGCAACCCCAATAACCGATATTACGGAGATGATGTTGATAATGTTATGCGATTTTTTCGCAAACAGGTAACGTCGGGCTATGTAAAGCGGAACATTCATAGGTTTTACTTTTTCCGGGCAATGTAAAGGATTTCGTCCTTAGGCAGGGCGTAATATTCCACCTCGTGGGGTGGCAGCTGCTTAACAAAGTCGTCCTCTAAAACATCAAACCCGGCAGAGGCAAGGCGTTTGGCGTAATCGCGGCCGTAAAGGCGAAGATGGTCGCGCTGCTGGTAATACTTTTCCCGGAGTTCAGGGGTGTTATACTCCGGATTTTCAAGGGTTTGCTCCATGTTTAAATCCATTGGCACCTGGAGCACAGCAAACCCACCCGGCTTTAGCACCCGGAGTATTTCGGTCATCGCCCTAAGGTCGTTGTCAACATGCTCAAGCACATGGTTGCAGATCACCATATCAAAGGTATTGTCGGCAAAAGGCATTGCCTGAACATCGAGCTTTACATCGGCCCAGGGCGAAATGAGGTCGGCTGTGGTATAGTCAATATTCCTTAGTCGTTTTATCGGTTTTATGAAACAGTATTCCGGGGCAACATGCAGAACCTTTTTGGGGGCTGTGAAAAAGTCGGTTTTCCTTTGCAGGTAAAGCCATATCAGCCGGTGCCGTTCCAGCGACATGGAGTTTGGCGCCAGTGCGTTTTCCCGTGTGGTAACCCGCCCGTAGGGGAGTAGTTTGCGATACTTAACCCCATCGATAGGATCCTGAAACCGACTGCCCCGGTAAAAAAGCCCAACGGCTTTCATCAGAAACGATGCAAAAAGCTGAAGGTAGTGCCGGGGTATGAACCGGGTAGTAAACGAAACTAAACGACTTATCATTCTTGGGTTTCTACTCTTTAAGTAACTGGTCAATTTTTTCGATATAGTCGAGCGAATCGTCGATGAAAAAGGTAAGCTCGGGTATCACCCTAAGCTGGTGCCTTACCCTTTTGCCCAGTTCGCCCCTAAGGAATTTCGAGTTATCCCTGATATGCTCGAGCGTTTTATCGGTATCGGTTGAGGGGAATATGCTAACGTAAACCTTAGCCACCGAGAGGTCGGGGCTAACCCTTACCTGCGTAACTGTAAGCATTTTACCGGGGAACCTGGCAGCCCCCTCGCGCTGGAAAATCTCGCTAAGCTCCTTCTGTATGAGCCGTCCCACCTTCTGTAATCGTGTTCCTTCCATTTCCGTATTTTTTACAAAGATATAACGATTTTATGAGGATTGGGTAAGCGGAACAACGATTGGTGAAATACTTGTATTTTCAATTGCTTGCTGCTGTTTGATTTTTATACCGCTAGTTAACTACCCCACTTGTCATCCTGAGCGTAGCGAAGGATCTCGTTTTAAGTGTACCGCGTGCAGTGTACAGGGGAGATAGCGTTTGGTTTTTGGTGTTTAGTGTTTGGTTAATCTAAAACTATGTAAATCAAATAAATTAGCATAATCTGCGTTCTATGAAACTCATTATCAATCATAAACGAAAAACTTCAAGTGTTAGGGAAAATGGTTTACAAAAAATTATAAGTCCATTTGATTATTAGTAAAAATTCTTTAATTTAGCAATTAGTATGATTAAAATCATACATATCCGTCCAATTTAGGATATATTATATGGTTTTATCATACCTATAAACGAGTTAGCATTCAGTGGAGAAAACCAGAAACAGTATGAAACAGTAACAAAAACAGATAAATTAAAAGGAATATTAACAATTAAAAAAGGAGGTCAAAAATGCGACACAAAAAGTTAAAATTAAGTGCTATAATTTTGTTAGGACTAGGACTGACAGGACTACAGGCACAAGAGAGCGTTAACGCCACAGGCGGAGATGCTTCGGGTAGCGGAGGATCTGTAAGCTATTCCGTAGGACAGGTTGTTTACACCACCAACACAGGGACAAATGGTTCGGTGACACAAGGCGTACAACAACCC
>NZ_JBBFKU010000072.1:0-3545 GCF_037481895.1 Tenuifilum sp. | reverse complement strand
AAATCCTTGAGGTTATTACTGCTCCATGAAACAATTTGTTTCAAACGTTTGCGGGGGTTTAACAATTTGTTAATGTTTTTAAAGCAATAGTTTTGATTGTTATTCTCTATTTTTGATACATAAATGTACTGCTAAATCAACTAACAACTAAATCCAAAGCCTATGTTTAAACAATTACGTAACTTACTACTTACCGTTGGCATTGTGTTTACAGCACTAATGGCTAACGGTCAGGGTGTAACCACTGCAAACATGAGCGGTAGGGTTACTGATCAGAACGGAGGTACTCTTCCGGGTGCTACAATAGTTGCCGTTCATGTACCTTCCGGTACAACCTATGGTACTACAACTGGTACTAATGGGGTTTACTTTATGCCATCGATGAGGGTTGGTGGTCCGTACAAGGTTACCATCAGCTTTGTTGGATACAAGGATGCCGTGTACGATGATGTTTACCTAAACCTTGGTACAACATTCAACCTTGATGCTCAACTTTCAGAGTCTCAAATTGAACTTCAGGAGGTTGTTGTTACAGGTGTAAGGAGTAACGTATTCAGCTCTGACCGTACTGGTGCAGCAACAAGTATTACTGGGGAGTATATTGCTGCCTTACCAACCATTAACCGTTCAATTAACGATTTCACAAAACTCACTCCACAAGCCAGTGGCCGTTCGTTTGTAGGTCAGGATGCAAGATTAAACAACATCACCATCGACGGTTCAATTTTCAATAATAGCTTTGGTTTAGCTGACCAACCTGGTGGCAGAACAGGTACTGCTCCCATTTCGCTTGATGCCATTGAAGAAATTCAAGTATCAATTGCTCCTTTTGACGTTCGTCAGGCGGGGTTCGTTGGTGCAGGTGTAAACGCTGTTACCAAGAGCGGTACTAACGATTTTTCCGGGGCCGCTTTTTACACAGTTCGTAATCAGAGCTGGATAGGCGATAAGGCGTATGGTGTTGATGTAACATCGCAAGACTTCAATGTTGCTCAATACGGATTCCGCCTAGGAGGACCTATTATTAAGAACAAACTCTTCTTTTTTGTAAACGGTGAGTTTGAAACCGATTCACGTCCTGCAACTTCGTACAGAGCCAATTTGGGTGGCGAAACAGTTGGAGGAAATGTCACCCGCGTTCTAAAAAGCGATTTGGATAACCTTAGTACCTTCCTTAAGGATAACTTCAATTACGAAACTGGGCCTTACCAGGGGTATAACAATGAAATGAAGGGTAACAAGTTTTTGGTTAAGTTAGATTATAACATCAGCAACAACCACAAGTTTAGTATACGTTACAACTGGCTCGATTCCCAAACCGATGTGCTTTGTAGTAACAGTTCATCGTTAGGATTTGGGAACCGTAGAACCAGTACTCAGGCCCTTAATTACCAGAACTCTAACTATATTCAGAAAGAAATTATCCACTCAGTGATTGGTGAGTTGAATTCAACCTTTGGGCGTTTCTCCAACAACCTGATTTTTGGTTATACCTACCAGAATGAGGATAGGGGTTCGCGTGGCGATTTCTTCCCACTGGTTGAGATTCAAAACGCTTCTACTACATACATCACATTTGGTTTTGAGCCTTTTACACCAAGCAACCAGTTGAGCTACAAAACTTACCAGTTGCAAAACAACTTAACTTACTTTGCAGGTAATCATACTTTAACTGCTGGTTTTAACATTGAACGATTCTCGTTCCGCAATGTTTTCTTCCCAGGTTCACAAAGTATTTATGTTTACAGCAGCCTTGCAGATTGGTATACCGATGCTAATGGTTACCTTACTGATCCCAACCGAACTGTTAGCCCAGTTACATTAAGAAGGTTTCAGTTAAGGTATTCTGCTTTGCCTGGTGGTGCAGAGCCTGTACAACCAACACGTGTAACTTATGCCGGTGCATATATTCAGGATCAGTTTACTCCGCTTAAAGGCTTAAAGATCACCGCTGGTATCCGTGTCGATGTACCTATTTTTGATAACACAGGTTTCAAGAACGAGACCGTTGCCGGACAAACCTTTATTGACAGGAAAGGTCAGCCCTATAAGATAAACACTGATAAGCTGCCCGATCCAAAGCTCCTTTACTCACCTAGGTTAGGATTTAACTACGACGTTACCGGCGATCGCAAGATTCAGCTACGTGGAGGTACAGGTTTATTCACAGGTCGTCCTGCTTTCGTATGGATTTCGAATCAGATTGGTAACAATGGTGTGTTAACCGGGTTTATCCAAACTGATAACACCACTGCCTATCCTTTCAATCCAGATCCCAAGCATTACATTCCTGCTACCCCAACTCTACCCTCGTCGTACGAGCTTGCAATTACCGATCCCGACTTTAAATTCCCCCAAACCTGGAGAACCAATCTTGCTGCTGACCTTAAGTTACCTTTCGGTTTCTTGAGTACCTTAGAGTTTATCTATAACCAGGAGGTTAACGGTATTGGATACTTCAATGCTAACCTGCCGCTTTCTAACAATGTTGTTTACAGACCCGGTGGTGTTATTGAACGCCCTCGCTATACATCTACCCGTATTAACAGCAATGTTGTAAATGCAGTAACTCTTGACAATTCAAATAATGGTTATGGCTACTCGTTGGCAGCTAGTCTTGAGAAACCTTTTGCAAATGGTTTCTTTGTAAAGGCTGCCTATAACTTTGGAGTATCAAAGAATACTGTTGACCCAGGTTCAATTGCAGCTGGTTCATACAATAACAACTTGATTTACTGGGATCCCAATAATGCCCCCTTGGCCTTCTCAAGCAACGACCAGCGCCACCGCTTCATCCTTGCAGCATCCTACAAACTTGAGTATAAGAAGTTTGGTTCAACTCAAATTGGCTTCTTCCTTGAAGGACGTAACCAAGGTAGAACTAGTTACATCTATTCCAATGATTTAAATGGTGATGGCAATACTAATGACCTCATTTACATCCACAAGGATGCTTCCGAAATGAACTTTGTTAATTATGACCCCGATGGTACTGGCCCAGCTCCAACCTATACAGCTGCTGAGCAAGTAGCTGACTGGGAAGCTTATATCAAGCAGGATGAGTACCTAAATGCTAATCGTGGTAAATTCGCTGAACGTAACGGCGTTGTATATCCATGGGTTTGGAGTGCCGACCTAAATATTACCCAGGAGTTTTACATTTACACTGGCGGTAAGCGTAATGTGCTACAGTTCACCATGAACATTATTAATGTAACCAACCTTATTAACAGCGATTGGGGTGTAGGTTGGGTAATTAATAATAACAGGCCTATCCGTGTTGTAAGTGGTTCCGCAAACCCTGCTACTTACCGCTTAAATACTCTTGGTGTTAAAACCGATGGTACTATTGTAAAGATTACTGATACCTTCAGCCACTCAGCCTCAATAGGTGATGTTTGGTCGGCTCAGTTTGGTATCCGCTACATCTTTAACTAATCAAAAAGATTTTATTAAAATTCTCCAAAATGAGGGCGAAGGCAACTTCGCCCTCTTTTCTTTTCCGCATTTTATCAGGCTCTGCGGTTTAATGTGTTGAGTCTCAG
>NZ_JBBFKU010000071.1:0-3583 GCF_037481895.1 Tenuifilum sp. | reverse complement strand
CCCGTAGGGGCGAAACATTTGTAACTCCATGAAACTTCCGTATGTACAGCGATGCACGCAATACATAATCCAAAGAGCAAAGGTGTAGCTTTGCATCGCAACAGAAAAGCATGGCAAAGAGCGGAATATAAAAAAACAACAAGGATTAAAGGTAAAGAGATGCTTCGGCTAGCTCAGCAAGACAAGGGAACAGAAAGGAAGATAGGGTTTTTGTCATCCCGAGCAAAGTCGAGGGATCTCTTCAAAGGATTGAATAGAAATGAGCAATGAGATACTTCGGCGAAGTCTATCCCGATATATCGGGGCTCAGGATGGCATTTGGTATTGCACTACTGGTAGCTAACAAACATCCTACACTCAATGCGCAGTTTGTACGATAAGGAAAAATAAAAGCTCCGGAATACACCGGAGCTTTTGAAAACAATATGCGTTATTATCCCCTGAAAAAGAGTGCCTTGATGATATGACTAGCCATTTTAGGATTTTCCTTGAGTCGACGGGTTGAGTAACCGAACCACTCCTTGCCAAATGGCACGTAAACCCTCATGGTGTGCCCCTTATCAACTATCGATTTCCGGAGCTCAGGGGTAACACCGTAAAGCATCTGGAACTCATACTTATTCTTGGGTACATTATACTTCTCAATCAGCTTATACGCTCCCTCAATAATTGGTTTATCGTGGGTAGCAATACCTACATAGTTGCCGTTTTTCAGAAGGAATTCAAGATCCTCAAGGAAATGCTGGTTAATCTCTTCGTATTTCTTGTAGGCAATTTCAGCCGGCTCAACATAAATCCCCTTGCAAAGCCTATAGTTGTTAGGATGCTCATCGGTATGGATATCCATTAAATCCTGCAAATCCTTAAGCGTACGCTTTAGGTATGCCTGGAATACCAAACCAACATTTTTGGGGAACTCGGCTTTTAACCTACGGTAGAGTTCAATCTCCATGCTGGTGCAGGGCGAGTCCTCCATATCGATACGGATGAAATTACCGTACGACGCAGCCTTAGCAACAATTTCACGGATATGGTTGTAGCAAATCTCCTTATCGATTAACAACCCAAACGAGGTGGGTTTCAATGAGTAGTTACCATCTATGTTTTCCTTCTGAATGGTATCAATAAGCTCCAGATACTCCTTTTTGTTACGTTCGGCCTCACCTAAATCCTTTATGAATTCACCCAGAATATCAATGGTTACCTTTATCCCCTGAGCATTCAGTTCCTTGGAAACCCTAATGGCATCGGCAATGGTTTCGCCGGCAATATAACGTTTTGAAAAAATCCACACCAGTTTCTTGGGAAAGTACGGAAGCATTGATGCAATCATCTTATTGAACATAACAATTCAAAATTAATGGTTAAACTTATGGTTACTTTATTGAGTATTCAACGCTAATTACTACCCTAACCCTTTTTACAATATCGCTGTTACCCGAGGCAAAGCTATCGCCACCCGAGAGCGACTGATCCCTGTCGACAATGGTAAACAGCCCCTGGCTTGCCCTTTTAAGCTTGCCAAGCTTAACTCCACTCTCACTGGCAAAGGAGATTGCTGCCTCCCTGGCATTCTGGGTAGCCTCAGTAAGCATTTCGGGCTTAATGTCGTTTAGCTTGGTAAAGTAGTACTGAAGGTTATTGGAGTAATCGTTCTGGCTTATAACCACACCGGCACGGACAAGCTCATCGGTTAGGCGGCTTACCTCCTGTACCCTGTCCACATTCGTGCTTCGAACCTGGAGCACCTTAACAATCACATACCTAAAGTTTACATTGTCATAGCCGCCATACTCGTTGGCTAACCTGTCGTTAACACGAATTTCGCGGCTGATAATCTCTTCCTTGCCAATTCCCTTAGCCACAAGGAAATCAATGATCTTCTTCTGATCCTGCTCAATGCGCTTTGCCCCTTCAACCAAATCGTTGCTGGCAGCACGGCAGCTTATGCTCCATACTGCCAAATCGGCTTTTACCTCTCGCTCTGCAAAGCCTTTTACCAGAATGGTACGGTCGCCATTCCTAAAGTTTTCAATCGACTGGCCTATTAAATATCCGCATAGCCCAAAAGCTACAACTATTCCGATTGATATTATCGCTAAATCCGATTTTTTCATGGTCAATGCGTTTGCTTAATGCAAAGTTAGTTTAATAACCAATGATTAAACCATGATTTCAATCATTTTTTTGGACTATAACTCTCTGTGTAATGCTAATGTTATTGTTGCTCAACCTAAAGAGGTAAGCCCCTGAGGGAAAATTCAGGTTTTCGGTTAGGTGACCCGATGAGCACGATATTGAATTCAGACTGTATCGTTTTAAAGTATTGCCAAGCATATCGAAAATCTCCAGGTAACAATTTTCACCGCCCGAATTGCTATAGGTGACATTTACTTGTCCGCTGGTGGGATTCGGATAAACATACATTGTAGCCCTATCAAGGTTAACCTCGGCAGCGCTTGTTACCGATGGCCTTCCGGCCTCAACCCATGCGCTGTAAATCAGCTCAGCCAATCGTTGCGATGCAGCCGCAAATAACCTTTTTGTAAAACTTATTGTCTTTACCCAAAGAGTATCCCTGTATGCCGATGAGCTGTAATCGGGATTGATGCTCCTGGCATAGTTGTCGGCCTCCAGTATTGAATCTACGTACTGATAGTTGAAGTAGATGTAATCAAATATGTATTGCTGAACATTCTGAACTAAGACTATCTCACGGGGCTGACTATTATAGAACTCATCGGCATGGGCGTTAATCATTGTTGACTCATACCTGGAGTGTATTCCGGTGTTACCGGTAAGCTGGCCATTGTAGTTTTTGGTCAGATGCAGCGGCATATGCCCATCGGCCACATAGTGACCAAGATCGGCAGCCAGCAGCTTAGCCCTATCAATCCTGCCGTTCTGCAAAGCAATAACCAGTGAATCGTAGGTTGCTTTGGTTGCCCAGGGCAATATACCATTGTCAACCACAAAGCTATTACCATACCTGCTCACAGCTTCGGACAAAATCAGGGGCATCGGCTGGTTGGTAAGAAATTCCGTATAGTTATCAATATCGATGTAATGCTTTGGAGCCTCAGTAGGATCGGAACTTTTACGGTTATCGGCATCCGATGCATGGCCGGCCAGGTAGTTTGCCCAATCGGCAAACTGTTGCATTTCCGTGTTGAACGATCGGCTAGCCTCAAGGCTAATGATGTAATGCCCGGTTCCACCCCACGACGACAATAAAACCACAACCAAAACTGCAAGTAATAAATGTGCTAACCTTTGCATAATGCTATTTTAAGGTTTTGATTGTATTCGGACAATATGGTTTAACTTTGATGAGCACTCTGGCTTGCGCGCGTCTGTAAACTCTCGTTCGCGCTCGTTTTTAAACGCGTGCGGTATTCACAACTCTGCCCCATTGCTTTCAGTAAATGTAGTAAAAAAATTCCCTTGGTTCAGGCGGGTACAAAAAAAATTTTCCGGCTGAGGCGCAGCTGTTAGGCTTGGGCGGGTACCAATGAAAAAGCCCCGCGGGGTAATCCCGCGGGGCGTAAGGGGGGCGGCGACCTACTCTCCCGCTGTGACGCAG
>NZ_JBBFKU010000070.1:0-4120 GCF_037481895.1 Tenuifilum sp. | reverse complement strand
TTGTGAATTGCTTTGGCTTCGCCGAGCTCGCAAAAAACGCTCGGTTCAGATTGTATCTTTGACATATTGGTCACAACGGGCGACCAGGTTACGATTAACTACAATTCGTTGTGAATTGCTTTCAGATTGTATCTTTGACATATTGGTCACAACAATCCAGAAAAGTACTTCGACGACCCAAATGTTGTGAATTGCTTTCAGATTGTATCTTTGACATATTGGTCACAACGGTTGATATTATTACCCCCAAAATGAAGGCGTTGTGAATTGCTTTCAGATTGTATCTTTGACATATTGGTCACAACTTGTTGGGAATCGGGGGCTAAGGCCCTGTTGTTGTGAATTGCTTTCAGATTGTATCTTTGACATATTGGTCACAACTTTCGCTGGTTTTGATGCTGATGATGATTTGTTGTGAATTGCTTTCAGATTGTATCTTTGACATATTGGTCACAACTGGAACCTGAGTATAGGTTTCATCCCGTTGTTGTGAATTGCTTTCAGATTGTATCTTTGACATATTGGTCACAACTGTCGCCACCTGCCTTGCCGTCGAGTAGCGGTTGTGAATTGCTTTCAGATTGTATCTTTGACATATTGGTCACAACAAAATTAAAAAAGGCTGAATGGCACGAGGCGTTGTGAATTGCTTTCAGATTGTATCTTTGACATATTGGTCACAACCATTCCTACCAACTACACCGCTAAGGAATTGTTGTGAATTGCTTTCAGATTGTATCTTTGACATATTGGTCACAACAAGAGGCTAATTATTACCCATTTAAAATTAGTTGTGAATTGCTTTCAGATTGTATCTTTGACATATTGGTCACAACAGCAACTTAACAATATAGTAGTGTATAGGAGTTGTGAATTGCTTTCAGATTGTATCTTTGACATATTGGTCACAACTAGTTCCAGCAGCACCATCATAGAGTCCACGTTGTGAATTGCTTTCAGATTGTATCTTTGACATATTGGTCACAACTATACCATTCACATTAGCACCATTCTCAAGTTGTGAATTGCTTTCAGATTGTATCTTTGACATATTGGTCACAACTTTGTATGGTGTGCTAAATGTAAGCAACGAGTTGTGAATTGCTTTCAGATTGTATCTTTGACATATTGGTCACAACTGAAAAGCCGTGAGGCTATAACATACCCGCGTTGTGAATTGCTTTCAGATTGTATCTTTGACATATTGGTCACAACTTAGATGAACTTAAAGATTACTTAAATATAGTTGTGAATTGCTTTCAGATTGTATCTTTGACATATTGGTCACAACTAAGTATTATCCTTTCCATTTCCTTTGTAGGTTGTGAATTGCTTTCAGATTGTATCTTTGACATATTGGTCACAACAATAAATGACTAATACAAATACCCAATTCTGTTGTGAATTGCTTTCAGATTGTATCTTTGACATATTGGTCACAACAATTGAAATGTATGGTGTTTCTTTTTTTGCGTTGTGAATTGCTTTCAGATTGTATCTTTGACATATTGGTCACAACCCATCCCAGTATTGTTCTTTTCCCAAATCAGTTGTGAATTGCTTTCAGATTGTATCTTTGACATATTGGTCACAACGTAGGAGAAATTATCGTTCTGACCTTTAATTAGTTAAGCCAATATTTCGGATAAAAAAAAGTGACCAATATAGTATCCACAGAAAGCTTTTTCTGTGGATTTTTTATTTCTGCATGCCTTTAGTGGTTTAAATGCCTCCGTTCTAAAACAGTTCCAGCTGCTGTGGTTCAGGGCTCGCCTTAATGGGTTTTGTGGCGAGGAATATTTCCATGGCCCCAAACTGCTTGTCGGTTATGCAAAGTATGCCCACGTAGCCGTTGGGGGGCAAAAAACTTTTCACGCGCTTAATATGCACATCGGCATTCTCACGACTTGGGCAGCACCGGGTATAGATTGAGAACTGGAACATGGAGAAACCATCCTTTATTAAGTTTTTCCGGAAAAGAGCATACTGCTTACGCTCCTTTTTGGTTTCGGTTGGTAAATCGAAAAAAACTAACACCCACATAACTCGGTACTGGTTTAGACGGTTAAGAGTGGTCATAGATGTTTAGGAGTTGAACCCCGACAGGGTTCAGAACCCTGTCGGGGTTTGAATTGAAATCACGGAAATGTTGGATACAATATTTTACGACTAGTACCCTCGAAGCAATCGTACAGCGATGATGTTGTTCGTTGGGTGGCAATCATCAGGGGGCTACTTTTACTATCAATCACCACATCTATTGCCGGAATTACAAGGAGTTTTGCCTTTATCTCCTTGGTTAGCTCGCTACAATCGATACCACTCTTTACAATTTCAAGCACAACCCTATCCACAAACGGCCGGTAGGGTTCCATTATGTCGTCGGCAAGGCAAAAGGCGTTGTAGCGATTGTGATGGTGTATTCCCAGCGTTGGTAGCAAACCGCTTGCTACCAGGCTACGTGCTACCACAGCACGGAGGATAGCATAACCGTAGTTCAACAAATTATTGGGCTCGTCCTCATACCTGCCACGCGTAAAAATATCGTTGAAGTATCCCGAGAAAAGGTTTTTCCAATAGTAGGCAGCAGCACGGCCCTCGTAGTTATCGGGGTCGCCACTCCTTACACTTCTAGCCCAGTATAGCATAGGCTCAACATCAATGCCAAGCGATTTTAAAAGCGCTGCCTGATTCTGTATTTTGGCTTGTACCGTTTGCTGCCAAAGCTGCTTTTTGAGGGGGACACTAGCCTCCAACTGCGCAGTAAAACGTTCGCTTTGCAGCGTGTTCGATTCCAGAGGGTAAATTAGCCCCGAGGGCATATGCCGCTCATTGGTGGTAATGACTGCAGCATTATTTGCCAGTAGCTTGTTGAGCAAAACATGGGTTATGGTAATTTGTGGGGAATCAAGGATAACCACTCCAATATCTTCAATGGGGATTGATTTGCTCTCAGTATCACCACTGGGGTATTCAACTACCATTTGCTCATCCTTAGCCTTTAGGTAGGCAGGGTTTCCGAAATAAAGGGTGCGTTTTATCATATTTGTTTCATTATACCTCTGTCAGGGTTTAAAACCCACTTACTTTTATACCTCTGACAGGGTTTAAAACCCTGTCAGAGGTCAAGAATTATGTCCAGGTCAACTATTTTACGATGTACATCAATAAAATTCTCCTTGCCACCGAACCATTCAAGCACGGTTTCCCTATGAATCTTTGTTGGCTTTGTGGAGATTATACTCCCATACGATGTCCACGGGTAATCCCTAAAATCACTGGTAAAGCCGTGGTGAACGGGATTCTGATGTATATAAACTACAAGGTTCTGGAAGTATTCCTCGGAGGTTATTTTTAGACGATGGAAATTTTTCTCAAATAGACTTCCCGTGCGATTATTTTTTAGGTTGAAATACTTTGTATAAGAGCTGAACAGATGCGAGAACATTCTGTAAGGAACGGGTTTCTTTCCATTAACGCTTCCAGATCCTTCGGATTCTGGAAGGTTATGGGTGAATTGCCACTTTAACCTTCCAGAGTCGATAGACCTGGAAGGGTTAAAGTCCTGAAGGAATCCAATTTCGTTCTCCTCCTTTATCCGCACCAGCAAATGAAAATGGTTCCCCATCAAGCACCAGGCAAAGGTATCGGCAATTGGAGTAATATATTTATCGTATAGCCTAAGAAAATGCAAGTAGTTATCAGGTAAATAAAATAATGGTGTACCGTTTATTCCACGGTTGAAAATGTGGTAGTAACCGCCGTGCTCCAATGGTATATCCCGAGAATTTGGCATGAGTTTTTTTATTATTTCTTCATTGATAACACTGACAGGGTTTTAAACCCTGTCAGTGATGTTCCAAGCAGTTATGTTTCCGATACAATCGATTTTTAATTTAATTGGATTTAGTGAAAATAAAACACCTAGACTTTGAATATTGTAGAATCGTTTACTCATTTTTGAATTAATGTCATCAATTATTTGTGTTTCGAGATGATGTCTGAAAACAATATCAATTTGGCCACTACTTGGTTTTATTGTAAGTTTTTGCAACCGATACAACTTATTGCTTATTGCTTTAAAATCATTTTTAACTATACAGTCAGAGAATTCCTCGGG
>NZ_JBBFKU010000069.1:1346-4506 GCF_037481895.1 Tenuifilum sp. | reverse complement strand
CCTGTGTTGTGCGAACCGGAGAAGTGTTCCATGAGTAGGTGTAAGGGTCTGTTCCTCCGCTTGGGGTTAAGTCGAGTATCCCATCGCTACCGCCGTAACAGGTGGTTGGGTAAGAAACAATAGTACCATCGAGAATTTGAGCAGGTTCGGTAATGTTAACATCAACTACAGCTGTTGTATCATCACCCGTAACACCAGGGGTGCCCTTATCGTCAGTTAGAGTTGCAGTGTAGCTCCCTGCAGGTTTACCGGTAATGGTGAATGTAGTTTCGCCACTTGACCATAAAACCGTAACTGTTCCAATATTTTCGGCATACGAAACGGTAACCTCTCCAGTACTTTCGCCTTTACAGTTAACATTGGTTTGGGCTGAAACCCAAGCATGGAAGTTCCTTTCATCGAGTACCACAAAGGAGTTGGAGTCTTTGCAGGAAGTGTTATCGGTAACAATCACCTTGTAGGTTCCGCCAACATTGAGGCCCGAAATATCTACAGTAGTGTCTACCTCGGTTACTCCAAGTTTCCAGGAGTAGCTGGAGTAGGCACCCGAGCCTCCGCTAACGGTAATATCAACAGCACCATTACTTCCAGCACCGGTAATGTTTGTAACCGTTCCCGCTATTGAAATTTTAGTGGGCTGGGTAATGGTATAGCTACCGTTTGACTGACAACCATTCTTGTCGGTAACCGTCACCTGGTAATTCCCGGCCGATAAACTATTTTGATCTTCAGCATCAATCACATGCCCACATCCGTTTTCGGTTGTCCAGAAGTAACTGAAAGGCGAAGTTCCGCCTGAAACCGTTAGGTTAATGGTTCCATCCTTTGCACCGTAACAGCTTACGTTGGTTTGGGTGTGACTGAGTGAAAGTGCAGCAGGCTGAGTAACGGTGTAGCTTACGGTTGACTGATTTGAATTGTTATCGGTTACGGTTACCTCATAGGTACCGGCAGCCAAACTGGTAATTGAGGAGTCAGTTGCCGCGTATGGGTTCCCATTTAGTTTCCAGCTATAGGAGTAAGGGGGTATTCCAAAGTATGGGGTAACGGTAAGAGCTCCATCGGAGCCTCCATTACAGCTAACATTCTTCTTGTAAGTGAAAGCTGCAGTAAAATCGTTATGATTTTTAGTAAGGAAAAGATCTTTGCCTGACCCTGAATTGTTCAGAGTGTTAGTACCAACTGTTAGCGTGGGTGATGTAAAATATCCCCCAAAGTAAACGTTGTAAAGCGTATCAAGTGCGACACCCTGTCCACGATCGTCCTGGGTTCCCGACACTGACCTGGCCAGAACGGCATTCGATTCTACGTCGAAGACAAAGAATGCAGCATCGTTATCGCCACCTGATGTAATAGTGTTAAGGTTAAAGTTTATGGAATTTGAAAAATAACCAGTGGCTACCAAAATGTTATTGAAAACGTTCAGGCCATATCCCACATCGCCTCCAGTTGAACCTATGGTTCTTTTCCAGATTAATCGTCCGTCGAGGTTATACTTGGCTACAAAAATATCGTTACCTCCAGCAGTGGTGAACTGCGATGATTGCTGTGTTGCAGTACTATCAATTGTCCCTGTCCCCTGAATATACCCAATAATGTATGTAAAGTTATCGTAAACAGCAATGCTGTTTAATTGATCATCTAGAGTGCTACCTCCCTTGCGAACCCAGATAGTAGTGCCATCCGTTGGACTTGCTTTCACAAGGATTATGTCGCCACTACCAGCCGATGTGTAAGGGGTACCATCTAAGGTGAGTGTGCCTGCAAGTGCACCACCAACATAGAGCGAATTGGTTTCATCAACTGCGATTGCTCTAAATAGCGATGAATTGTTGTTGCCAGGAATTTGCTTTGACCATCGGTAAACACCTGCAGGGGTAAAGCTTGCAGTAAAAAGGTCGCGGTTGCTATCGGCGTTGGTGTAGTTTTGTCCATTAGTTCCGTCGCCAACCGTAAACGAAGTGCTTTGCGACATACCGGCAACGTAAAGATTACCATCCTTACCAACGGTGATTGCAGATACTCGCTCGTTTCCCGATGAACCAAATGCAGCTTTACGTACCCACTGCAAAACTCCATTTGAGTTGTATTTTGCTAAAAAGCCATCGTTACCCCCATCGGAAGTAAGAGTATTTCCAGTTCCGAAATCGCAGGTACCCTGAAAGAAACCAGAAACGTACAGGTTCTCAGAGGCGTCAATAGCAAGGTCATCGGGCTGGTCACCCTCACTTCCTCCTACCGTTTTTACCCATGCTACATTTCCGTCGGAGTCAAACTTGGCAATAAAAATGTCAAGTTTGGTTGATGAACTATTAGGGTAACCATTATAGGTAACACCATTTAGAATAAAATGCGATTTATAGGAACCTATAACATAAATGTTACCGGATTGTGCATATCGGACTTGATATATATCCAGCTCATTTGCCTGATTTGGATTGGGCGCCTGGGTGAACTGCTTTAACCAAACCCACCCATTTTGGGTATAGCCCGTAGCTGCTGCTAGGCCAACTATAAGCGTTAAAAGCAACTTTTTCGCTTTCATATTTTATTTTTTTTATTTTCTAGCAAAAATTAAGCCAATAAATATAAATGAATGATTGATAATTAAAAAACTGAATTAGGTTACAAAACTATTTCAAAAATAGGAATTAAATCAATATTTATACGTAAAGAAACATATATTGTAATAGCAGTAACACTATATTTACATAAAAAAACATTTTAAGGTGACAAGCATATTAATTCATATAGGTTACCCGAAAACAGCCACCACCTGGTTGCAGGACATTTTTTTTCCAAAAATTCTCAATTACCATTTTGTATCATGGCGCGAGGCCAATCGTTTAATCTATAATTCCAGTTGCTTTGCTTACAATTCCGAAAGAGTTCGAGATGAGTTTTTTAAGGATAAATGTGCAAACCTTTTAGTAAGCTCTGAGTTTTTTTCAACTGCAATAAACTCTGGTTTTAATTATGGGTATTTTTCGTATGGAATTTCCCATAAATTAAAAGAAACATTTCCTGATGCTACTATTATAATATTTATTCGCCGTCAGCAATCGCTTATAACATCGGCATACCAGCAGTATATTAAAAACGGCGGGACATATAGCTTTAAGCGTTGGTTGTATTCAGGCGAGGTTTTCAGCTTTGAACA
>NZ_JBBFKU010000069.1:0-1337 GCF_037481895.1 Tenuifilum sp. | reverse complement strand
CTGCAAGTGCACCACCAACATAGAGCGAATTGGTTTCATCCACTGCGATTGCTCTAAATAGCGATGAATTGTTGTTGCTAGGAATTTGTTTTGACCAGCGGTAAACACCTGCAGGGGTAAAGCTGGCAGTAAAAAGGTCGAGGTTGCTATCGGCGTTGGTGTAGTTTTGTCCATTAGTTCCATCGCCTACAGTAAACGAAGTGCTTCGTGACATACCGGCAACGTAAAGATTACCATCCTTTCCGATAGTAATTGCTGAAACTCTTTCAGCATGTGTTCCATATGCAACTTTCTTTGCCCAAATTACTGAGCCAGATCCATTATATTTGGTAATAAAACCATCAAATGCACCACTGGAACTAAGAGTATTTCCTCCACCAAAATCAATAACTTCCTGAAAACGACCTGAAACATAAATATTTTCATTATCATCAATTGCAATTGCATCCGGATAATCATGTAAAGAACTTCCAGCTGTTTTAAGCCAAATTAAGGTCCCTTCTTTGCTAAACTTTGCAATAAAAATGTCTGTGTATGTTGAATTTTGATCAGGATAACCCACTTGTCTATTCCCTTGGATTTCAATATTAGAAATATAATTACCAATTACATAGACATTATTATTTTTGGATATTTTTATGTCAAAAATATCCATTTCAAAAATATTTGAAATTTCGATATTAGGGTCAGGATTTTGAATAAATTGATGAACCCACTCCCATCCATTTTGTGCAACTACTATTTTCCCCATAACCAGGAAAATACTCAGTAGTACAAAAACTTTTCTCATTTTGTCTTATATTTACAAATTATAAATTAGTTATCAAATTTACTACCAAAGTTTTAATATGACTGAATATCAGCAAAATGAATAACAACAACAATACCACCAAGCAGTTTTCATCCAATTTTGTACATATAGGTTATTCGAAAACTGGTACAAAATGGTTACAAAATTATTTTTTCCCTAAAATATCTAATGCAAATTACATAAACCTTTTTAAAACAAACAATTATTTCTTAACCAATGATATTTTTTTATTTGATAGGGAAAAAATTATTGATGAAATCAATAGAACTATTGATAAAAGTCAAAAAATTAACATTTTTAGTTCAGAATTTTTAACAACTCCTATTACATATGGGTGGCACTATGGTTACTATTCTTTTAGCATTTCCCATAAAATCAAATCAATTTTTCCTGATGCCACTATTATAATATTTATTCGCCGTCAGCAATCGCTTATTCCATCGGCATATCAGCAGTATATTAAAAACGGCGGGACATATAGCTTTAAGCGTTGGTTGTATTCAGGCGAGGTTTTCAGCTTTGAACA
>NZ_JBBFKU010000068.1:0-4561 GCF_037481895.1 Tenuifilum sp. | reverse complement strand
TCTGAAATCTGGAATCTGAAATCTCGGAACTAATAGCTCTTCCCAATCGCCTTAACCTTAAATCCAATTTCCATGAGTTTTTTATGGTCGAGTATGTTGCGGCCATCGAAGATGAAGGCGGGTTTCATCATGTTATCGTAAATGCGTTGCCAGTCGTAGGTTTTGAATTCGTCCCATTCGGTGATAATGGCAATGGCATGGGCGTTCTTGCAGGCTTCGTAGGGGTCGTTAACCACCGTTAAGCTCTTGCGGTTTTCATCCGGTGAGCGGGTTCCCAGGTAATCCAAATCGGCGTACATACTTTTGGCCGGCACTTTGGGGTCGTACACGCAAATATTTGCCATATCGTTTAGCAGGTGATCGGCCACGTAAATGGCTGCGCTCTCGCGTGTATCGTTGGTATCCTTTTTAAAGGCCCAGCCTAGCATGGCAATCTTCTTGCCACTAACCGTATTAAATAGGGTGTGTATGATATTCTGTGCAAACCTACGCTTCTGGTAATCGTTAAGGGCAATTACCTGCTCCCAGTAACTGGCCACCTCAGGCAAACCAAAGTATTCGCAAAGGTAAACCAGGTTAAGAATATCCTTTTGGAAGCATGAACCACCAAAACCAACCGAGGCTTTCAGGAATTTTGGGCCAATACGGGAGTCAGTACCAATGGCATAGGCCACCTCATCCACATCGGCACCGGTAACCTCGCAAAGGGCCGAAATGCTGTTGATTGACGAAATGCGTTGGGCAAGAAAAGCGTTAGCAATAAGCTTTGAAAGCTCCGACGACCACAAACGGGTCTGAATTATGCGTTCACGGGGTACCCAACTGGCATACACCTGGGTTAACTCCTCAATGGCAGTAAGCCCCTCCGGCGTTTGATCGCCGCCAATTAGTACCCTATCAGGTTCAAGCAAATCATTAATGGCTGTGCCTTCTGCTAAAAACTCAGGGTTTGAAAGTACCTGAAAATTCGCTTTTCCCCCGGTTTCGGAAAGTATGGTTTTTATGGCCTGGGCTGTACGAACCGGCAGGGTTGACTTTTCAACCACAATCTTATCGGTTGTAGCCACCTCGGCAATTTGTCGGGCACAAAGCTCAACATACCGCAAATCGGCGGCTCTGCCCTTGCCTAACCCATAGGTTTTGGTAGGAGTGTTTACGCTAATGAATATCATATCGGCCTCACGGATTCCTTTTTCGATGTCGGTGTCGAAGAAAAGGTTACGACCGCGTGCCTGTTTAACCACATCGAGCAATCCGGGTTCATAGACGGGTAAATCGTCGGTATTCCATGCTGCAATGCGCTCAGCATTGATATCGACAACGTTTACCCTAATATGCGGATTTTTTAGGGCAATTACCGCCATTGTGGGTCCACCCACATAACCAGCACCGATGCAGCAGATGTTTTTTACCATAGCTTAAGGATAAAGGTTAAAGGTTAAAGGATAAAGGTTAAAGGATAAAGGATAAAGATTTAAGATTTAAGATTCAAGACTTATGATTAAAAAAATGATGTGAAGAGATGTAAAGGATTATAGTATTTAACTTTTAACGGTTCACGTTTAACGTTCAACGATTTTACAGCTTCGCCCAGTCAGTCACACCCAAGGGGCATGACCTACCAGGAATTATTCCACGAAAATAATATAAATAAGGGAAACAAGACCATAAAAAAAGTCACTAAATATAAACAAAGCCCCATTTAGGGGCTTAATTTTTTGATAATCAAAAGTAAGTTTTAGAGGCTCCAGTATGTTAAATTATGTATCTTCCCCCTGTAAATGCCTTTAACATCAACAAAAATACAACCAGAGTTGGCAAGGTTTAAAAACCAATCCTCGTTTAGGTTGATATACTGGTTATGGCTAACGGCAACAATTATGGCGTCGTACTTACCATTTGGGGCAGAAGTCATATCGAAACCGTATTCTTCCTTCACCTCGTGGCTGTCGGCATAGGGGTCAACCACATCGATATTCAGAATACCGAACGATTTCAGCTCTTTGTAAATGTCAACCACCTTTGAGTTACGGATATCGCTTACATTTTCCTTGAATGTAACACCTAAAATGAGCACGCGCGACTCCTTTGGGTTTTTATCGGCAGCAATTATTTTCTTTACGGTTTGCTTTGCTACGTAACCGCCCATGGAGTCGTTAATGAAACGGCCAGCAGTAATGATTTGAGGGTGATAGCCAAGCTCTTTAGCCTTGTAAACCAGGTAGTAAGGATCAACCCCAATACAATGACCACCCACAAGGCCGGGATAAAATTTTAAAAAGTTCCACTTGGTTCCAGCTGCCTCAAGCACCTCGTAAGTGTTAATACCCATGCGGTTAAAAATGATGGAGAGTTCATTCATAAAGGCGATATTGATATCACGTTGGGTATTTTCAATAATCTTTGCAGCCTCAGCAACCTTAATGGAGCTGGCACGGTGAATGCCTGCCTTAATAATAAGCTCGTAGGTTTTAGCAATCTCCTCAGCCGATTGGGCATCGCAACCGGAAGTAATTTTTTTGATTGTGGTTAAGGTATGCTCCTTGTCGCCAGGGTTAATGCGTTCGGGCGAAAAGCCTACCTTAAAATCCTGAATGTACTTTAAACCCGAAAGATCCTCGAGCAAGGGGACACAATCCTCCTCGGTACAGCCAGGGTAAACGGTCGACTCGTAAACCACATAATCGCCCTTTTTTAGAACTTGGCCAACTGTGCGGGTTGCTGAAAGTAATGGCTTTAAGTCGGGCAGGTTGTGCTCATCGATAGGTGTTGGCACAGCCACCACGTAGAACTTGGCCTTACGTAAATCATCGATGTTGGATGTAAACTCAATATCACAACCCCTAAAGGCCTCGGGTTCCAGCTCACGGCTGGGGTCAATACCCTTTTTCATCAGCTCTACCCTGTCGGGTTTAATATCGAAACCGATAACTGAGAGTTTACGGGCAAATTCCAAGGCAATGGGCAAACCCACGTACCCTAAACCAATAACTGCTAATTTTTCCTTTTTTGAAACAAGTTCGCTATACATAGATTAAAGATTGATTGTTTTACAGAACGGGTGAAAATCGCCGGTTAAACCAACCGGTGCCATATTTCGAATGGTATAAACGGTTTCAATTGAAGTACGGGCATCGTTTAACCCGAAGCTATTACCTGCAAGAATCTCACGGTAACTAGTAGTATGCAAATCGGTAAAGCCCTCGCTAAACTCCAGCTCCTTATCGGCAATGCGAATGGAACGGTATGTCCGCTGCCCCTTCTCCTTGAGGGCATTTGGAATATCATCATAGTCAACACTTAAGAACCATCGAACACGAGCCTTTTCCAGTTCCAGATAACCAGCAGCTTTGTCGGGACGGGAAACATGCACAATGCTCGACTTAACATCACCAAAAATCCACGATAGCATATCGAAGAAATGCACACCGATATTGGTGGCTACCCCACCCGACTTCTGGAGATCACCTTTCCATGAGATGAAATACCAACGTCCACGGCTGGTAATGTAGGTTAGATCGATATCAAAAATCTTATCCTTAGGGGCGCTGTCGATCTGCTTTTTCAACTCAATGATAGTAGGATGTAACCTAAGTTGAAGTATTGTGCTGATACGTTTGCCGGTTTCCTTTTCAATTTCCGCAAGGGCATCAATATTCCAGGGATTTAGAACTATTGGTTTTTCGCAAATAGCGTTAGCTCCCTGCCGAAGTGCAAAACGGATATGCGAATCGTGAAGGTAGTTTGGTGTACAAATGCTAACGTAATCAACCTTAATACCCTGACGTTTGAGTTTATCGATATGCCTATCAAACCTTTCGTACTCCACAAAAAAATCGGCTTCGGGAAAATAGCTATCCATTATTCCCACACAGTCGTGCTTGTCGAGCGCAGCTAGAAGATTATTACCGGTTTCCTTAATTGCTTTAAGGTGACGTGGAGCGATAAAACCGGCCGCTCCAATAAGTGCAAAATTCTTCATTAGTTATTCTATTCTGAAAACCTGATTATTTTCAAGTTTATACTTTTGTCCACTCTCGGGGCATACGGCAATGCCCTCGGCATTAAACACCAAACGATGCCCATACTCACTCATCCATCCTATTTGTCGGGCTGGATTACCCACCACAAGAGCATAGGGTTTTACGTCCTTAGTTACCACAGCGCCGGCACCAATAAACGAGAATTCGCCTAAGGTTACTCCACATACAATGGTTGCATTTGCACCAATGGTGGCGCTTCGTTTAACCAGAGTGGTCATATACTCACTCTTCCGATTAATAGCGCTACGTGGATTTATCACATTGGTGAAAACCATTGAAGGTCCAAGGAAAACATCGTCCTCGCAGATAACGCCTGTGTAAATAGAAACATTATTTTGGACTTTAACGTTTCTACCCAATTTAACCCCAGGGGAAACAACCACATTTTGCCCAATATTACAGTTTTCGCCAATTTCGCAGCCAGTCATTATATGGCTGAAATGCCATATTTTTGTACCCTTGCCTATTGTGCAACCTTCATCAATTACTGCTGTTTCGTGGGCGAAGTAGGTTTTCTC
>NZ_JBBFKU010000067.1:0-4784 GCF_037481895.1 Tenuifilum sp. | reverse complement strand
AAATCCTTGAGGTTATTACTGCTCCATGAAACAATTTGTTTCAAACGTTTGCGGGGGTTTAACAATTTGTTAATGTTACTTTGTGATTTTTCGGTATTATATGAAATTAAATTTGCATAAATGAATATTAGCCTTAATTAACTCTAAAATCAAAAACCTATGAAAAGAACGATTTGGCGTACATTGTTAATGCTTTTATTCCTTGCTCCAATGTGGACTTTAGGGCAGGGAGTAATAAAAGGGATAATTGTTGACTCAAACAATGGAAACCCTTTAATTGGTGCTGCTGTAGTAGTTGAGGGCACAACTATTGGAACTTCAACAAGCGTTGACGGCTCATTTAACTTTAAAGTTCCAATTGGGAAGCATGTGATTAAGTTTTCTTATGTGGGCTACCTAGACTTTGAAAAAAATGTTGAGGTAACTGGCGATGTTGACTTTGGTACCATTAAGTTAAGCCCTAGTTTGGTTGATATTGAGGAAGTTCTTGTTACAGCATCGTTTGTTCGGGATAGGACAACCCCAGTAGCTGTTTCAACAATTGAGCCAAAGGTAATTGTTGAAAAGTTAGGAAACAAGGAATTCCCTGAGATACTCAAAATAACACCATCGGTATATGCTACAAGAACCGGAGGTGGTTTTGGAGATTCAAGAATTTACCTTCGTGGATTTGATTCAAATAACATCGGGGTTTTAATAAATGGAATTCCAGTAAACGACATGGAAAATGGTAAGGTATACTGGAGCAACTGGGCAGGACTATCCGATGTAACCGCAAATCAGCAGGTTCAGCGAGGTTTAGGTGCTTCCAAATTGGCTTTGTCATCAGTTGGGGGTACCATTAATATTGTTACAAAGTCAACTGATGCTCAAAAAGGAGGTTCATACTACTATGGTTTTGGTAACGATGGCTATAGAAAACAGAATTTCACTGTTTCAACTGGTTTAATGGAAAATGGTTGGGCTGTTACCGTATCGGGTGGTTATACTACTGGAAATGGATATGTACAAGCTACCAATTTTGAGGGTTACTCATATTTTGCAAACATTTCGAAAAAAATTAATGAGAAACATACAATAACCTTTAATGCATTTGGAGCCCCTCAGTGGCACAACCAACGAAATAATAAGCATACTATCCAAGAGTTCCGTGACAATCCAAATGGAATTAAGTGGAATTCTGACTTTGGCTATCGCAACGGGCAAATCTATACTACAGGATATGCTTACAATTTTTACCATAAACCCCAAATGTCATTAAATCACTACTGGAAGCTAAACGATAACTCAATGCTTACAACACAAATTTATGCATCGTTAGCTACTGGTGGTGGTCGTAGGGTTTATGGGCAAAATTCAACATGGCTAAGTCGTCAGTTCCCCAGTGGATTGCCGTATGATGTAACTGCTCTTACCAAAGAGGGATATTATGACTATGATTGGGTAATACAGCAAAATGCTGCAGCAATGAATGGTTCAACATGTATTATAGCTAATGCTGTAAATGACCATCAGTGGTATGGAGCTTTATCAACCTTTACTACTAACATTGAGAGCCTTAAGTTAACTGCTGGTTTCGATGGACGTTTTTATAATGGTGTACATGCCTATAAGATTGATGATTTGCTTGGGGGCAAATATTTCCTGGATAATAAGAATGTTAATCGTCCTGCAAGTCAACCGCTTTACAAAGGAGATTATGTAAACTACCATTACCTAGGACAGGTACTTTGGTTAGGGCTATTTGCTCAAGGTGAGTATATCAAAGATAACTACTCTGGTTTCCTATCGATGGCCATTGCAAGTAACAACTATAGGCGAGTAGATTATTTCCAGTATGAACCGGGTAATCGCGCATCGGCATGGCATGACTTCTTGCCTTGGAATGTTAAAGTTGGTTTCAATTACAAGGTATATGGGGAGCACAATGTTTTTGTAAACGGTGGTTATATCAAGAGAGCACCTATTTTTAGCAATTCCTTCTTGAATAATACCAATACATTTAACGATGGTGTAAAGTATGAACGTATTATTACTGCCGAGTTGGGGTATAACTATGCTTCAAGAATTTTCAATGTAAAAGTAAATCTATTCCATACCCAGTGGCTCGATAAAGGGTTAGTAAAAAGTCTTAGTGGGCAAACTGCAAATATCCTAGGTATTAACGCATTGCATCAAGGTGTTGAAGTTGAAGGCGTTGTTAAACCAATTTCCAAGCTTGATATTAGGGGTATGTTCTCTTGGGGCGATTACCGCTGGTCCGATGATGTTAATTTCAAACTTTATAATGACAACCAAGAACTTATTGGCACTTATAATGCATACATTAAAAACGTACATGTAGGAAACTCTGCTCAGGTTTCTGCCGCTGTTTCATGTAACTATGAAGTTCTTCCAAAGTTAAAGATTGGAGCTGATGTAAATTGGTATGCTAAGAACTACGCCGATTTTGACCCTACTACTAGAACAACTCCCGATTCAAAGCAAGATGCTTGGCGCATGCCAAATTATTACACCATAGATCTAGATGCTAACTATCGTTTCAAAATTGGAAATCTGAATGCTACTCTTTATGGCAATGTTAATAATTTGCTTAATACTGAGTATATTGCCGATGCTACTGATGGCGCTAATCACGATGAATTTACTTCTTATGTGTTCTTTGGTTTTGGAAGAACCTGGTCAACTGGTTTAAGAATTAACTTTTAAAAATTGGGAGGATTTATAATGAAAAAGATAATAGCAATTTTACTTGGTGTCTCGTTGCTGTGGGCTTGTGATCCTATGGAGGATACCTATCAGAAACTAGACGATGCTAAGCAACCATACAAAGATGTAATTACCTACACACTTGTTAGTGCAGATTATACTAATGCAAGTAATTTGGCATTAAAAGATGCAAAAACCTATGACGATAGCACTTTAGCTAAAGCAATTAAAACACAACTAGCATTTAATGAGCGTTTTGCAGGTAAGGATTATATACCTGACATATTGACAAAAAATTTCCCTGCTCTAAGCAAGGGGTCTTCAGCAAACATTCAATATGATGTTCAATACAATACTCCTGCTAACCTACTTGATTTGTATTCAAACAATATTATTAGCGAACAGGAGTATAAGGATTCTGTTTGGAAAAGTTCCACCTTATTTGTTAAATCTTTCACCCCATCTACAATTGGAAGAATGCCTCAAGTTTTACTAAAAAAATTTGAGGGAGCCTCGACCAATGCATACAGACTTGTTGAATATAATTACTCCGAAGTTGAACCTACTATTGATAATGCTGAATTTAAGTATTTTGAAGAAGATTTCGAGACTCATACTTATACACCATCACCATCATACACACCAATAGGTGAAAATGGATGGACTCAAAAGGATACTGTTACCGGAAGCGTAAAGGGAATATACTACTGCAGATTATTTAGTAATAATCATTATGCCCAAATTACCTCAAATAACACTGGTGAGAAAAATGATGTATTTTTGATTACCAAAGAAATTGATTTAACCGATGCTAATAGCCCTATTCTTACCTTTGATGTAAATGTAGGTTACTGGAATGCAACATGCCTAAGTGTTTTAATTTCTTCTAATTACA
This sequence comes from Tenuifilum sp., assembly GCF_037481895.1. Classification (NCBI taxonomy): domain Bacteria; kingdom Pseudomonadati; phylum Bacteroidota; class Bacteroidia; order Bacteroidales; family Tenuifilaceae; genus Tenuifilum; species Tenuifilum sp. The sequence goes on along the minus strand of NZ_JBBFKU010000067.1, from coordinate 1,180 downwards.
CTGGAGACCTCAATCAAATTGGTACTGCAACATGGGTTGATTTAACCTCAAACTTTACATTACCTGAAACCCCAACCAGCGGTTACGGAACTTTACAAAATGCCGGACAGGCAAATCTGAGTGGCTTTAAAGGCCAAAAAGTACGTATTGCCTTTTTATATGAAGGCGACAGCCGTTCAACAACTAGTCCAAAAATTACCACTACTTACCAAATTGATAATGTTAAGGTTTCTGAGATGAAATCTTCCTATGTATTGAGTGAAACAAATATTAAGAAGTATTGGAAAGTTTATAAGTTCAACGGCACAAATTGGGCCTCTGCTGAAAATAAATACGTTGCCATCCAGGCTGACGATTACGCACTTATGGGTAAAACCTATATAACATCGAGCGAGTCCGATGCTTACATTATTCCTTTCCTCAAGTTAAAGTATCCGTTTGCTCTTGAAGGTGATGCCAAGGTAGTATCGTTCCGTTCGGAAAGTAACCAAACCAAAGCTCTTGCTTTTGAATATAAGTACTCCAATGGTAATTGGACAAAAAATTCATATCGTGAAACCAGAAATGATCAGTTCCTAAACGATGGCACAAAATGGTTTTATGATCCAACTGTTTATTTTACACCCGTATCGGCCGATTATCAACTCCTAGTTGACTGGGTTTATCAAAATTTAGATCGTAGTTATGGTAGTAGCTATGGCAATGATGAATTTTACTACGGAGCCAGCGCTTACTATTCAAACTGGGATTTACGTTTATCTAAACGTACACAATATAATATCCCAGGATTTGATACTGGTACCGAAAGTGAAAAGATTGCACTAACTTGGCAGCGACTAGAGGAGGGTGCAGCAAAACTACTCTCTTTAAAATTCCCTGATGCAGTTTCTGAAATTTCTGGATTCCCAGTATACTACTGGATTTATTTAAAGGTTTATCAGAACGACCTAAAAACAGTTACCTATGTTGGTGTTTTCCAATTACAATCGGGTGAATTCAAACGTGTCAAGACTGCGGAAGATGCAGCAGTTTCACAGGGAAAGCTTACTCAGGATCAGGTAAACTGGAATAGAGGTAATTAATTTTAATTGAAGCTTCCAAATTGAGGGCGAAGGCAACTTCGCCCTCTTTTCTTTTCCGCATTTTATCAGGCTCTGCGGTTTAATGTGTTGAGTCTCAG
>NZ_JBBFKU010000066.1:0-6364 GCF_037481895.1 Tenuifilum sp. | reverse complement strand
GTCGGGCTTTTCAGCCTTGATTTTCTTTGGTTCTTTCTTGTATCAAGACAAGAAAGAACATGTAAACTGCTCTTTGTAATGATTTTTTGTTGCGATGCAACGTTTTCTCCTTGCTCTTTGGGCTTTGCATTGCGTGCATCGCAATACATGGAGGAGGGAGCCATTGGGTTACAAATATTACGCCCCTACGGGGCTGGAAGCGTTGTTCGTTTTTTGTGAATCGTTGTTCGTGAATATCACGCCACACGCTCTGTGTAACACCGTGTTACACTGTGTAACTCTGTGATACCTGCTGTTGCTCGCTTCATGAGACGGTTGTCATGCTGAGCACCACCGAAACATCTTTTTTATCCTTTCATCCCTCTTGAATGGTTTTATTGCAATCGTTCTTTGCCATTTTTTCCTGTTGCGATGCAACGTTTCGGTATTGCTCTATGGAATGCGATAGAGTGCATCGCCAAATATTTGGAATACCTCTATTTCCTTGGGCTAGGTTGATTTGCTCTTTCAGGGCCTTTAAAATTCTTCTACTTCCTCTAACTTCTTATAACTTCCTTTAACTTCATCTAACTCCCTATAACTCCATATCCTACTGTATTTTATTCTCGTTTAACGTTTAAGGCTTACGGCACCCGATTCACAATTTAAATTCCTATAACATCTTCATTTTCTGAATCCTTACGTTTTACGTTTAACAAGTCACGAACCTTTTCAAACCATTCACTGTTAACCAATCACTTTTATGACTAAATAATCGTTTAAGAGCATTTTTTTTAGTTATTTTGTAAAAATTTTTGGGGATGGGAAATGAACGGAAGCCGGAATGGCTAAAGATAAAGTTACCCGGTGGCGAAGGGTATGCCCAGGTGAATTCCATTGTTAAGAAACATGGGTTGCATACAATTTGTAGCAGTGGAATGTGCCCGAATATTGGCGAGTGCTGGGGGAATGGGGTTGCAACTCTAATGATTCTAGGCGATATATGCACCCGTTCGTGTAAGTTTTGTGCTACTGCAACCGGAAAACCGCTTCCTCCCGATCCCAATGAACCCACTAAGGTTGCCCGTACGGTAAGCCTAATGGGGCTTAGTTACTGTGTAATTACATCGGTTGACCGCGACGATTTGCCCGACCATGGAGCTGGGCATTGGCGTAGTACTGTTATGGAGATTCGAAGGGTTAATCCCAACACCACCATAGAGGTTTTAATACCCGATTTTGACGGGAGGCCTGAACTTATTGACCTTTTCCTTGAATCGGAGCCCGATGTTGTTGGGCATAACCTTGAAACCGTGGAGCGCCTTACCCCACTTGTAAGAACAAAGGCAAGTTACAGGCGAAGCCTGAAAGTGCTTGAGCACATTGCAAAGCGCGGCTTTAGAGCTAAATCGGGCATAATGCTCGGGCTCGGTGAAACCCGCGATGAGGTAATTCAAACCCTTGACGATTTGCTTGCTGTGGGCTGCCGAATGGTTACCATAGGGCAGTACCTACAACCCCGACCCACCAATTTACCCGTTCAACGCTATGTTACCCCGGCGGAGTTTGAAGAGTATAAGCAGATAGCCCTTGCAAAAGGGTTCGATTTTGCCGAAAGCGGCCCCCTGGTTCGCTCGTCGTACCACGCCGATAAGGCTCAACACCTGGTTAAAGGATGTTGTAAATAATCAATCTAACCTTAAACCGGTGTACTTGCTATGCAAATAGGAAAAACAATATATAATGCAAAACGTAAAGTTTCATGATCTTGGAACGGTTGATTACAAGGAGGCATGGGATTATCAGGAAAAACTATTCGACGAGGTAACCAAACGTAAACTAAACGGCGATGGCAAGTTACATTACTTGCTGTTTTGCGAGCATCCGCATGTTTACACCCTTGGCAAAAGCGGCGAAAACGCCAACCTGCTGATCCCCGAAGAGATGCTTAAACGGATTAACGCATCGTTCTACCACATCAACCGCGGGGGCGATATTACATATCATGGCCCCGGACAAATTGTTGCCTACCCCATATTCAACCTGGAGGCTTTTGGGCTAACCCTCAAGTCCTACATACACTTGCTAGAGCAGGTGGTAATCGATTGCCTTCAGGAGTATGGTATTGCAGCCGATAGGCTTGAAGGTGCAACTGGCGTTTGGCTCGATCCCGGTGTAAAGGGTCGCGAACGCAAAATCTGCGCTATTGGTGTTAGGGCAAGCCGATTTGTAACCATGCACGGCTTAGCTTTTAACGTAAACACCAACTTGGACTACTTCCGCTACATAAACCCTTGCGGATTTATTGATAAGGGGGTTACCTCCATGCAGGTGGAGCTTAACCGCCAGCTTGATATGGAAGAGGTTAAGGCTAAACTCCTTAACCACTTTACTCATCGGTTTCATTTCGCATGCAACCGCATAGGTATTGCTTAACATTTAAACCATGCAGAAATGGAAAAACGATGGGTTCTCAAGGATCCGGGCGATCCGGCATTAGTTAGCTCTCTGGCTAAGGAAATTAACGTTAGCGAGACCATAGCATCGCTACTGGTACAGCGCGGAATTGATAGTTTTGATAAAGCTAAGCGCTTTTTCAGGCCCTCGTTAGCTGACCTCTACGACCCATTCCTGATGAAGGATATGGCCGAAGCGGTTGAGCGCATCGACAGGGCAATCCGTCGGGGCGAATCTATCCTCTTTTACGGCGATTACGATGTTGACGGTACTACTGCTGTTGCCCTCATGTACTCTTTTTTCAGAAAACGGTACACAAAAATTGGCTATTACATTCCCGATAGGTACAACGAGGGGTACGGAATATCGTTCAAGGGAATAGACTATGCTTTTGAAAATGGCTATTCACTTATTGTTGCTCTCGATTGCGGCATAAAAGCAGTTGATAAAGTTCGTTATGCCTCACAGCGTAATATCGACTTTATCATTTGCGACCACCACTTGCCCGGTGATAGAATTCCCGATGCTGTTGCTGTACTTGATCCCAAACGTTCCGATTGTAAATACCCGTTTAAGGAGCTTTCGGGCTGTGGGGTTGGCTTTAAGTTGCTGCAGGGCTACTGCAAAAAAACAGGGACATCAGAGGAGGAACTTTACCAACATCTCGACCTGTTGGCTGTAAGCATTGCATCGGATATTGTGCCTATTGTTGATGAGAACAGGGTATTGGCCTATTTCGGATTGGAAAAATTGAATACAAAGCCAAGCCGTGGGTTAAAGTCGATAATCAAAATTGCCGGAATAGAAAACCAACGGATAGCCATCGACGACATAGTATTCCGTATAGGTCCACGAATAAATGCGGCTGGCCGAATGGAGTCCGGGAAAACAGCTGTTGACCTGCTTTGCGCTGCCGACGATAGTTCAGCCTTTGAGGTGGGGGCGCTGATCGACTCGTGCAATAACGACCGTAAAAATGTTGATCGAGCCATTACGCACGAGGCAATTAAAATGATAGCGCAGGATAAAAGGTTGCAGCATAGCTATTCCACTGTGCTATTCAACCCTTCGTGGCACAAGGGTGTAGTAGGGATTGTTGCTTCGCGCTTAATTGAAACTTACTATCGCCCTACGGTTATTTTAACCCAATCGGGCGATTTGGCTACCGGTTCTGCCCGTTCTGTTCAAGGATACGACTTGTATCAGGCCATTGAGGCCTGCTCCGACCTGCTCGAGAACTTTGGAGGGCACATGTACGCTGCTGGCCTTACCATGAAGGTGGATAAAGTTGAGGAGTTTAAGCAACGTTTTGAAGAGCACGTGAGCAAAACCATTACGCCCGAAATGCTATCACCTCAAATCGATATTGATGCCCGTATTAGGCTTGATGATATCACCGAAAAATTCTTTAATGTGCTTAAGCAGTTCCAGCCTTTTGGCCCAGGGAACATGTCGCCGGTATTTATGGCCGAAAATGTTTACGATAACGGCGAAGGCCGGTTGGTTGGCAGCGAGAAGGAACACCTTAAACTTACAATAGTTCAGGAGGGAAGCACAAAAAAATACGATGCTATAGCGTTTCAGATGGCTGAGTATTATAAGCCCATACATTACGGCCAACCGTTTGATATTTGCTTTGCTTTGCACGAGAATAATTTCAAGGGGAATATTACCATACAGCTTAGGGTGAAGGATATAAAGTTACGGTCAAGGTAACGGAATTTTTCATCACGGTTTAGCAAAGGAGGTTATTTGATGATTTTAAAATATTCCCTTCGCAGTCCATTTTGGCGGAGTGGTATTTTTCAGGCTAACAATGACGAACATCTGTCACTTACCCCCTGAAAATTTCATGTCATTTTGACCGAGCTAAACGGTTGGAATAGATTTTGAAACAATGGTTGAGAATTATTGTGAAACGTAAAAATATCAACATATATGAGCAAGAAACACAAAAAGGAGGAGATAGAACAGGAGCAAGTAAATCAACAAACCGTTAGCACCGATAGTAATGTAACCGATAGTAAGGCTCAAGCCGACGAGGGCAAAGAGCAGGCAGCCCAAGCTGAACAATCCAAAGATGATAAGGTTGCCGAACTAACTGCCCAGCTGGAGGAGATGAAGGATAAGTATTTGCGCCTTACAGCTGAGTTTGATAACTACCGTAAACGAACGCTCAAGGAAAAGGCCGATTTACTCAAATACTCTTCGGAGGAGGTTCTAAAGGATCTACTTCCGGTTATCGATGATTTTGACAGAGCCCTTAAGGCCATTGAAACAGCCAATGATATCAATGCCGTTAGGGACGGCATCGCTTTAATTGTAAACAAATTCAACGATTTCCTTAAAGCAAAAGGTGTTAAAGAGATTGAGGCCATTGGCAAGGATCTCGATACCGATTTGCACGAGGCCATTACCAAAATCCCTGTGCAGGAAGAAGCACAAAAGGGGAAGATTGTCGATGTAATCCAAAAGGGTTACATGCTTCACGATAAGGTAATGCGATTCTCTAAGGTTGTGGTTGGAGAGTAAAACAGTAGGGTATGACAACCAAACGCGATTACTACGAAATACTTGGCGTACCGCGGAATGCCACCAAGGAGGAAATTAAAAAGGCATACCGCAAGATGGCCATAAAATATCACCCCGATAAGAACCCGGGCGATAAGCAAGCCGAGGAAATGTTTAAGGAGGCAGCCGAAGCCTACGAGGTTCTTAGCGACGATAACAAGCGTGCCCGTTACGACCAGTTTGGCCATGCAGGTATGGGTAACGGTGCAGGCGGTGGTGGTTTCTCGCACGACTGGACCATTGAGGATATTTTTGCCCAGTTCGGCGATATTTTTGGCGGCCATTTTGGCAGTTTTGGCGGGTTTGGTGGCTTCGGTGGCGGACGCTCATCGCGACGCACAAACCGCGGTACCGACCTACGGGTTAAGGTTAAACTGTCGTTAAGCGATATTGCTAACGGGGTTGAGAAAAAGATTAAGGTAAACAAGTACGTATCGTGCCATTCATGCGGAGGTTCTGGCGCGGCGGGAGGTTCATCGTATAGTACTTGCTCTACCTGCCGCGGTTCAGGGTATGTAACCCGTGTAACTAATACCCTGCTCGGGCAGATGCAAACCACCTCGCCATGCCCAACCTGTAATGGCGAAGGTAAGGTGATAACCAACAAGTGCGTTGCATGTAATGGCGAAGGAGTGGTTCGCGAGGACGAAGTAATAACCGTTAAAATACCTGCTGGTGTTGCCGAGGGTATGCAGCTCAACGTTCAGGGTAAGGGTAATGCTGCCCGCCGTGGAGGAGTCCCTGGCGATTTGCTTGTAATGATTGAGGAGGAAAAACACCCTAACCTGGTGCGCGACGGTAACGACCTAATTTACAACCTTAACATCAGCATTCCCGACGCCGTTCTTGGTGCACCGGCTGAAATTCCTACCGTTGATGGTAAAGTGAAGATTAAAATAGAGCCCGGCACCCAACCCGGGAAAATTCTTCGCTTAAGGGGTAAGGGTTTGCCCGAGGTGAATAGCTACCAGCGCGGCGATTTGCTTGTGGCGGTTAATGTTTACATACCCAAAAACCTTACCCGGGAGGAAAGGGCAATTTTTGAGAAATTTGCAAAATCGCCAAGTTTTACACCCAACCCCGATGAGGGAGGCTCATTCTTTGAAAGAATGCGTGGGATGTTTGAGTAGGATACTCGTTAACAACAACATATAGCGTACCAATAGGGTACGCTTTTTTTGCTTATACGAGATTCAATCTCGTTTAGTTAACAAAAATATTCATGCCTGTCATCCTGAGCGGCCTGTCCCGCACTAGCGGGGAGCGAAGGATCTCTAATCGACCCATTGAGATGTTTCGCTTGCGCTCAACATGACAATAGTTTCAAGAACAACGAACAACGCTTCCAGCCCCGTAG
>NZ_JBBFKU010000065.1:0-6524 GCF_037481895.1 Tenuifilum sp. | reverse complement strand
CATGGCAAAGAGCGGCTTAGATGTTCTTTCTTGTCTTGATACAAGAAAGAACCAAAGAAAATCAAGGCTGAAAAGCCTAACCCGATGGGTGCCCCGTGGGTGGAACTGCCACGCGATACTATTCGCCACGCCTGCAGCGTGGCTCATATGGTATCGCTTACTAAGCCCACTGCAACGTTCCACCCCCGACCCATTTTCGGGCCAGGCTTTTATGCCACTGCCTGCTTCTTACGCTCCATTCCCTCTCAGGGATATCGGTTGGGGTGAGGTCGTATCCCACGATTCACGTACAACGAACGCCGTCCCCAGCCCCGTAGGGGCGAAACATTTGTAACCCCATGGCTACTCCCACTAGTATAGCGATGCACGCATTACCTTTTCCAAAGAACAACTCTGAAACGTTGCATCGCACTGCGAAAGTATCCCGAAGAACAATAAAGAATAAGGTAATGAATGTACAAAGTGATGCTTCGGCTGTGCTCAGCATGACAAAGTAATTGAGGGAGCCTATGGTGTTGCCATTCCGAACTAGTCGAGGAATCATATTACAAAGTGATATAAAAGGGAAGGGATGCTTCGACTAGGCTCAGCATGACAAAAAGTCGTTTTAACGGAGTTTATACTTATAAATCAGGAATAAATAAAAAAGGGTTGCAATCGCAACCCTTTTTCAGTATAAACGATGTGATTACTCTTCGAATTTTTCGAGCAGGATTTCCAGAATTTTAACAGCAGCTGAAGCCACTGAGGTTCCGGGGCCAAATATGCCCACAACTCCATGGTCGTAAAGGAACTGGTAGTCCTGAGGAGGAATAACGCCCCCAACAATAACCATGATATCGTCGCGGCCAAGTTTCTTTAATTCCTCAATTACCTGAGGAACTAGGGTCTTGTGGCCGGCGGCCAAGCTGGACACGCCAAGCACATGAACATCGTTTTCAACGGCTTGTTTAGCTGCCTCAGCAGGGGTTTGGAATAGAGGCCCAATGTCCACATCAAAGCCTATATCGGCATAGCCGGTCGATACAACCTTGGCGCCACGGTCGTGGCCATCCTGCCCCATTTTGGCAATCATGATACGGGGCTGGCGTCCCTCGAGCTTAGCGAACTTTTCGCAGAGCTCACGGGCTTTCTGGTAGTTAGGATCATCCATAGATTCTGCTGAGTAAACGCCTGAAATGGAACGGATAACCGCTTTGTAACGGCCAACCACTTTCTCGCAGGCATATGATATTTCACCGAGTGTAGCACGTTTCTTGGCAGCCTCAACCGATAGTTCCAGCAGGTTCCCTTCGCCAGTTTCTACGCAACGTGTAATGGCATTGAGGGCAGCTTGAACCTCGGCCTCGTTGCGTTCAGCACGGAGTTTTTGCAGGCGACGGATCTGCGCTTCGCGCACGGCGGTGTTGTCAACATCAAGTATTTCAATGGGATCTTCCTTGTCCAGGCGGTACTTGTTAACACCAACAATAATATCCTTGCCCGAGTCGATACGTGCTTGCTTGCGGGCTGCGGCTTCCTCTATTTTCATTTTTGGAATGCCGGTCTCAATGGCTTTTGCCATACCGCCAAGCTCTTCTACCTCCTGAATAAGTTTCCATGCCTTATGGGCTATCTCGTTGGTAAGGTACTCAACGTAGTAGGAGCCTGCCCATGGGTCAACTGCACGGCAAACGTTGGTTTCCTCCTGAATGTACAGCTGAGTGTTGCGGGCAATACGGGCCGAGAAATCGGTTGGAAGGGCTATGGCCTCATCGAGTGCGTTGGTATGCAAGCTTTGGGTATGACCCAGCGCTGCTGCCATCGCCTCAATACAGGTACGGGCTACGTTGTTAAAGGGATCCTGCTCGGTTAAGCTCCACCCCGATGTTTGGCTGTGTGTACGCAGCGCCATCGATTTGGGATTCTTGGGGTTGAACTGCTTAACAATCTTAGCCCAGAGCAAGCGTGCAGCACGCATCTTGGCTATCTCCATGAAGTGGTTCATGCCAACAGCCCAGAAAAACGATAGGCGGGGCGCAAAGGCATCTATATCAATACCAGCTTTTACCCCAGTGCGCAGGTACTCAAGCCCGTCGGCAAGGGTGTATGCTAGTTCAATATCGGCAGTAGCACCGGCCTCCTGCATGTGATACCCCGAAATGGAGATGCTATTGAACTTGGGCATCTTCCTTGAGGTATACTCAAAGATATCGGCAATAATCCGCATGGAAAATTCAGGAGGGTAAATGTAGGTGTTACGCACCATGAACTCCTTCAGGATATCGTTCTGAATGGTTCCGCTTAGCTCCTCGAGCTTGGCACCCTGCTCAAGCGCAGCCACAATGTAGAACGCCATAACGGGGAGTACTGCACCGTTCATGGTCATTGAAACCGACATCTTGTTGAGGGGAATGCCGTCGAAAAGGATTTTCATATCCTCTACCGAGTCGATAGCTACGCCTGCCTTACCCACGTCGCCAACTACACGCTCGTGGTCGGAGTCGTAGCCGCGGTGAGTGGCTAAGTCGAATGCTACCGAAAGCCCCATCTGGCCAGCGGCCAGGTTGCGGCGGTAAAAGGCGTTTGATTCCTCAGCGGTTGAAAAGCCTGCATACTGTCTTACAGTCCAAGGCTTCATCACGTACATGGTGCTGTAAGGGCCGCGGAGGAAAGGCGGAATACCTGCTGCATAGTTCAGGTGCTCCATGTTCTCCAGATCGGTTTCGGTAAAGGCAGGTTTCACCGGAATGCGTTCGGGTGTTAACCAGTCGGCCTCTACGTTTAACACACCGCTGCTTTTATCGATGTGTTTTATATCTATCTTTTTAAAATCGGGTTTCATTGTTTACCTCTTATGGTTAAGTAAAATTGCAGTTACTTAATTCCCAGCATTTCCTGATACTTGAGCAGGGTATCGAGCAGGTTGCTCTTCACGCTGATGTAGTTGGCAATCCCCTTTGCCTCAAGGTCGGGTTTGCAGGCGGGCTCGCCGGCCACAACAAAAATTGCTTTGCCATTAAGCCTTTCAAAGGCTTCGGGGGCAAGTGTGGCGTACTCATCGTCGGAACTGCAAATCACCACAATGTCGGACTTAGCATCCATTGCAGCCTTTACACCATCGTCAACAGTATTGAAACCGATGTTGTCAATAACCTCAAAGCCAGCAACGGCAAAGAAGTTACAGCTGAACTGGGCACGTGCACGACGCATGGCCAAATTGCCAAGGGTTAGCATGAACACACGTGGGCGACGGCCGCTACTATCGGTTCGGTAGCGCAACTCCTCAAAAGCCTGAGCACCACGGTAAGGAACAAGAGGTTGAGCAATAGCATCGGCTGATTTCACGGGCTTTGGACGGGTAACTGCCTCGGGTTTAACCTTGGCAAGGTCGGCAACCTCGGTAAAGTTGGGGTACTGGTTGGTTCCAAGAACGGTCTCGCGGCGCGAGGCAATATTGGCGTCGCGTTTAGCAGCAACCTCATTAATCTTTTCCTGAATAAATCCTTTTGTAAAGGCTTCGCGGAATCCTCCCTGGCTGTCAACCTCAAGGAATAGGTTCCAGGCGTACTCAGCAATTGAGATTGTAAGGTTCTCAATGTAGTAACTGCCTGCAGCAGGATCGGCTACTTTGCCAAAGTGCGACTCCTCGCGGAGCAGTATTTGCTGATTACGGGCAATACGCTCACTGAAAGCCGAAGGCTGAGCAAATGGCGCATCGAATGGCAACACGTTGAGCGAGTCAACTCCAGCCAATACGGCGCTCATGCTCTCGGTTGTGGTGCGGAGCATGTTAACGTATGGGTCGTAAACTGTAAGGTTCCAACGGCTGGTCTCGGCATGAATGCTCATGCGGGCAGCATCCTTGCTCTTGGGGTTGTAGGCTTCGACCATTTTTGCCCAGAGCATACGTGCAGCACGGAACTTAGCCATTTCCATGAAGTAGTTTGCTCCCACTGCAAAGTTGAAACGGATACGAGCTGCTAACTCATCGATACCAAAACCCTTGTCGGTTAGGGCGTTTAGGTAATCGCTGGCCATGGCAAGGCCAAAGGCCAACTCCTGAACAGCCGAGGAGCCACTGTTGTGGAATACATGGGCGTTAACACCAATAACCCTGAAGTTTGGGAAACTCTCTACGGCGTTTAGCACGTTCACCAAACCCTGGTACGAGGCATCGTTCTCGCAGCAGAATTTGCCTTTAAGCGCAAAAGTTGTGAGCGGGCTGTAATCAATAGAACCTTTGATATCGGTTGGCTTTACGCCCGACTGTTCAAAAAACTTGATAATGAAAGGAAGCGCCTTGGCTGATGCTGATCCCCCTGTAAAGTTAACCTCCATCCTTGAAAGGTCGATATCCTTAAGCAATCGGCTAATGGAGTCGTATGAGGGTTCACAGTCGCTACATAGGTTAAAACCTAACGATTCCACACCGCGGCTCAGCATGTCGATTGCTTTTCGATTGGCTTCGGTGGGTTTGTCGAGGCATACCTCAAAATCCTGACGGATGAGCCAAGGATTACCTTTTTGGTGGTTACCCCTTACAAACGGGAAATCGCCTGGTTTAACATGAACTGTTTCAAGGTTTGCAAGATCCTCGGAGCGGTAGTATGGCTTAACACTGAACCCCTCGAGCGTTTTCCATACCAACTTTTTATCGTAGTCGGCTCCTTTCAAATCCTCGCGGATTACCGCTTCCCACTCAGCTGTTGAAACCGGCGGAAATTCGGTAAAAAGCTTCTCGTTGCTTTTTTCTGCCATAATCAGACTTTTAGGATTTTTGATTTGCAAATTTAACAATTGCTACAATAGCAGCCTGTTAATTTGGGGTGATAATTAAGCGAATAATGCTATTAAGCATAAAAATTGGTTGCGGTAGGGTTAAACAGGCTTAACACTTTTCAGCATAACAGTAGCAGGGTTGCAGTTGTAAGTTTCATAATTGCAATATGTGTTCTGGTTTTTATTGGCCTATGTGGGTATTAAAAAATAATTCATAATTTTACTATGCTGATAAATTCTCTTTCATATGAAAACGAAGCTGCTTTTTCTAATGCTCCCAATAACATTTTTATGTTGCACTAGAGGAGTGAAGAATGTATCGGTTCGCAAGCCAGTCGATACCATTGGATTTGCTACAAAGCAGTATCAAATAGATTCGGTCATGAGCCGAATTATGTCGCTACAGGGCGAAATGCTTGCAAAAGCCCCTACGGTTAATGGCTGTAGGCTTGCAGTTTGCCCACACGACGACTATACCTATGTGGGATGGCTATACCCTGCCACCCTCAGGAACATCAGCGCAAAAACTATTATTTTATTTGGTGTGGCACACAAAGCCCGCAAGTTTAACCTTGAGGATGCGCTGGTTTTCGATTCCTTCACACATTGGCATGGGGCCTACGGAAACATTCCTGTGTCGGAGCTGCGTGAACACATCATCAAAGAATTGCCAGGGGATATGGCTATTAGGCACGATAGCATGCATATTGTTGAACACTCCGTTGAGTCGATGCTACCTTTCCTTCAGCATAATAGGCGCGATATTGAAATTGTGCCAATCCTGGTTCCATGCATGAGCTTTGATAGGATGAACGCAGTAGCAACAGCGTTTGCAACGGCCCTTCAAAAAGTTTTCCAGAGGCATAATTTGAACTGGGGTTCCGATGTTGCCTTGGTGGTAACCACCGATGCCGTTCATTACGGCGATGAGGATTGGGGTGGTAAGAATTACGCTCCATTTGGTGCCGATTCAGCAGGTTTCAGAAAAGCGGTTGATCTGGAACTCGAAATTATTAATACCACACTGAAAGGGACACTCAACGATGTGAAAATCCGCAATTTTTTCGGTTATACGGTCGATGCAGAGAATTACAGGGAATACAAATGGACCTGGTGCGGCCGGTATAGTATTCCATTTGCGTTGCTTACTGCCATTAAGCTGAATCAGCTTATGAACGGATCCGACCTTATTGGATTACCTGTTGGTTACGCTACCAGTATCGACCACCAACCCTTACCGGTAGCAGATCTGGGTATGGGTCAAACCGCACCAGCGAATATCAGGCACTGGGTGGGATATGCAGCGGTGGTTTACCCGTAACTGTATGAAAACAAGAAAATTTTCAATGTCGTTTAGTTAAGGTTATTAGTGATGTTGAGCTAAGCAAGATATTACGATGTCATGCTGAGTCCCGATTTATCGGGATAGACTTCGCCGAAGCATCTCTTTGCTCATTTTCTTCAATCCCATGAAGAGATCCCTCAACTTTGCCCGGGATGACAGGTGTAGTTGCTGGTTGTTTGTGTATCGTTGTTCGTGAATGCCATTCTGTGTAACTCTGTGATACTTACCGTTGCTCGGTTCTTGATACGGTTGCCATGCTTAATCCAGCCGAAGCATCGCTTTGTGCTTTAATTCCCTCTATTAATGAAATACCTCAACTAACAAGGAATGACTTAAGCAGAGGCATAAAAGCCTGACCCGGCAATGGGTCGGGGGTGGAACGTGGCGGTGGGTCTAGTAAGCGATACCACATGAGTCA
>NZ_JBBFKU010000064.1:0-7879 GCF_037481895.1 Tenuifilum sp. | reverse complement strand
ATGTAAAACTATCCCTTAACGGGGATATTTCCAACTCCCATTTTTTATCTACAAAATTTTATTTTGGACGGATGTGATTTTTCGTGTTAAATTTATATAAACCATTACCATGAGAACTTTTATAATCCCCGACATTCATGGCTGTTCAAAAACCCTTCGGTTTTTATTGGAGGTAAAACTTTCGGTTTGTAAAACCGATAGGCTATTCTTTCTGGGTGATTATATAGATAGAGGCCCTGACACACCTGGTGTTGTAGAATATCTCTTAAACTTAATTGATGAGGGTTTTAATATTACCTGCCTAAAGGGTAATCACGAGCAAATGATGCTCGATTGCATTAAGGGCGATTACGAGATGAGTCTTTGGTTAATGAATTCCGGCTTTGCCACTACGCATCAGTACGAGTCAATTGTAACAGCAATTGAGACAGATTATGGTTTTTTGCCTAAACGGCATTTGAATTTTTTTACATCTCTAAAACCTTATGTAGTAGTCGATAATCAGTATCTACTGGTTCATGGAGGTTTTAACTATGAGCTGCCAAATCCATTTGCCGATGAGTATGCCATGTTGTGGAATCGTCCAACCCAAGTCCCTAGCAGCTTTATGCCCGGCTATAAAATTATTCATGGCCATACTCCACGGGCATTAGCAAAAATAGTTGAAGAGTTTAAGGATACTCAGCGTCGGCTATATGATTTGGACGCTGGCTGTGTTTACAAGGGACTTTACATTCCAGGAACAGGATACCTAACAGCACTCCAGCTTGAAAACTGGAGGCTGGAGTTTGTGGAGTGCCTCGACTAAAAAGTTAGGATTTTGGTAGCACAATCACTTCAGCTTTATCTTTAAGCAATTCCTTAAACTTATCCACATCGGCAGTGGTTCCCTCATACATCCCGTAATGAATAGGGATAGCAACACTTGCGCCAGTGTCGAGAACGGCGGCAACCGCATCGTCAACGCTGTTCATGGTGTATGTTTGGCCTAATGGTAGCAGTATTATATCAGTTTTAATGCTCTTCATTTCTGGAATACGCTCAGTATCGCCGGTGTGGTATAGCCAAACATGGCAAAGGTTAAGCAGGTAGCCCACCCAATTTTTTGATTTTGGGTGTTTGTCGGTTTTAGTTACGTTATACATGGGAACGGTCTTAATTTCAATGCCATGCCATTCATCGTTAAAGCCAGGCTGAACAGCAATCACCTTGGCAGCTCCAAATTTTTGAGCTTCATCGGCAACATCGGATGGACAGAGTATCCACGTATGTGGGGCTACAATTTTTTTTATATCGTCGGGCGAAAAGTGGTCAAAGTGGGAGTGAGTTATTAGAATTAAATCGGCTTTATCGTTCCCTTTTATTTGGTACGGGTCGATGTATATTACCTTTCCGCAGTTCATGATTTTTACCGCTGCTTGCCCAAACCACTGAATACTTTCGGCAACTGCTTCAATATTCTTTGATACCTGTGTGTTCATAGCATCAATCCGATTTGGTTTACACCCATAAATTTAATGAATTTTTAGGGCGATGTAAAGGGGTTGATGCTAATTTGTATCCTTTTCCTGTTCAGTAAAATTGCCTTCAGAATCGATATTTTCCGATGATGATTCTTTTTTCAGTAAATCTTTTGCCGGCCCTGTAAGGATTACCTGAGGATTGGTAGCCAGATTATCGTAGTCTTGCTGAGTGATGTTTCCACGGTTTAGCATCTTATTTGCCACAAACATGAAACTTTCAGTTACAAAGGGCTTAAGCTTACCTTCGGTATCGAATAGGTAACGAAACTTAGCTGGCCTGGGGATTATGTAAGCAAGGAATAAAGCCTCGGGAAGCGTAAGTGAACTGGGCTTTTTGCCAAAGTAGTATTGACTTGCCTCACGAATACCGAACACATCGGGCCCCCACTCAATGATATTCAGGTAAACCTCAAGCATTCTTTCCTTTGATACTACACCGCTATTTTCCGTAATCCAGGTAATAAGAATTTCTTCGGCTTTACGCCCGATATTCTTACTCTGATTTAGAAATACATTTTTTATGAGCTGTTGGGTAATTGTGCTACCCCCCCGAGCAAACCTTTTTTCGCGTATGTTACATGCCATTGCATAGGTTATACCATCGAGGCTGAACCCTCGATGGTTGTAAAAGCCCCCATCCTCGCTTGTTATTACAGTCCATTGTAGGTATGGACTAATTTGGTCAAGTGGAGCGTAGCTTGCACTTTTGGGGTTAACTTTAATATCTCTAACATACACATTGTCGATATAAGCCCTATGGGTAAAGGTATCGGCGAGCATGGCAAGGTTGGTATTTCCGTACGATAGCACATAAAATCCTTTCGATTTTAGGTTTGGTGCGATGGTTAGGCTATCGGGGTTTGTGAGGGGAACACCAACCTGAAGCGAGTAGCTGAAAGTTCCGTTCACCTTTATGCCCAACAGGTTTGTGAATAACCCTTTGGGTAAGGCATCAAAGAGCGATTGCCAGCTGTTTTCGCCAGTGTTGAGTGTAAACCATACATAGCGGCTTGGTAATGGACGATACTCAAACCCTAGTTTTGCCTTGAAGCCATTAAGACTAACTGTTGACAGAGAGTCAATAACGAAACTATTGGGCATCGCCCTGATTTGCATGTTTGCTCTGCATGAATCAATTATTACTGGCATTTGCGCAATACGCTTACCATCCAGCAAAAGTGAATTAATGCTTGATACTAAATTTAACTCTATCCTATTGGGCTCAATATGGGTAGCATTTAAATCAAGGAAGATTTTTTTGAACGATGCTTTGGCGCCAAGAACAGGAGTGGTAAAGGGAATATAGGCTTCAGGTTGCTCGCTTGTGACCGTTGCGGTAAGGCTATTTTTTCGTTTACTGGTTGTTCCGGTAATAGTTACCCGTGAAGTCCTTTCGCCATCGTTTAGGTTTAGCGTTGAGGTAAAGTTATTATTGCTATAACTCCACTTTTCAATAGTTACTTTTCCGGTATATGCAGAATCGGAATAGGTAAAGTGTAGGTTATTGATATTGAAGGTTGCGGTTGAAAGTCCAAAAAAGGCCTTAACTAAACGGTATAGTCTTTTGTTGCTCGAACTTTCATTTTTTTTCTCATTTGCGCTTTGTAGTGTATGCTTGCTTGCCAGAGCAATCAAATTATCAATATTAATCGTAGTTCTGGATATATCAATTTGCTTGGGATTGATTTTAAGCAATACCAAATGGAACGGATTAAGCTTAATCCTAAAGGATTCAGAGCAAAGCAAAGTATCGGTATCAACAATAAGTAGGTTTTGAAGCTGAAGGGTGTTTAAGCCTTTAACTTCAACTGCGCTTGCAGTAACTGTTAAACCATACCTGTTTTTTACTCTTGCAGAGGATTTACTAAAAATTTTTTTGGCAATAAGATTTCGTGAAAGAAATAGAAGAGAAATAATTAACACCAGGAGTAATAAACCTATGCGTAAAGCCTTTTTTACCCGAACCATCGCCTTTAATTTTATGCAAAGTTAGCCATAAAGTGATAAAAAAGTGGCCTGCCAATACGCAAGCCACTATTAAATACAAAGAATCTGTTTAAGTATAAAATCAATCTAGAAGGAATACTTTGCGCTAATTGTAATACGATTATTGCTTACAGGGTCGAGCGATGAGGTAACCTTATGCTGAGCGTCGAAGGTTTTACCGTAAACCGCTGTGGTTAACATGTATTCAATTCCTAGCACCAAGTTCTCTTCCTTATAGCTTACACGTGGTGAGATACGGTAAACATAATTCATATCGTCGTTCCTGTTGTAGCCGGCAATGGTTGAGTAATTCTTATTGGAACCGAGTAGCTTTGAGTATCCGGCAAAAACCCCAATGCCCCATTTTCCCAACTTATGGTCAACATCTAGCCATGTGCTAAGAGTACGCAGGTTTGCGTAGTCGTAATCGCTATCAGCGGTGGTTTCAGTAACCCTACCGTAGCCACCAATCATAAGAAGGTGAGTTGGATTTTCGCCGTAAACTGTTTCAAACTTGATATTAGTCTTAGCCAGATTTGCTGCAGTAAATACACTAAATAGGTACTGACCAACTGTTTTATGTGTGCCAGTATTAGAGCTGGTAATATTGAGTCGGGGAGTAAGCCACTTGTAACCAGCCGACAAACCAGCAATAAATGAATTGTTTTTTACGAATGCAGCCTGTGCCATGAGTTCGGGTAGTCCGGAGTTGCGTTGTGCCTCAGCTGGGCCCATCGACTTATGGTAACCCTGGGTTAATGCGGTTGCCGATAACCTTACTTTTTCAATGGGGTAGTAAGTAAAACGGATTTGAGGGGAACGATTCAGCGAGTGGAAGGGAACGCCTGCACCAAAGGCAAGGGTTGAGGGAATTACTTCGTTTACAATAACCGGATGCCAGTAATGTCCCATTATGAGCTCGGAATGCTGCCATTTAAGGGTCATTATGGCATGCCTAACCCTCAGTAAGCGTGTATATTCAGTTGCTGTGGCAAAAAAATCGGTTTCAACCATTGCGCTAGTTTTGGCGCCAAGTACATCGGGCCCGGATATTTTTAATCCCAAACGCGTTGTTAGCGAAAGCATTTGAAGCTGATGCTTTTTGTTAACATCGGTTCCGTTAGCATCGATATTTGCCTTTAAGGGATAGAAGTAAAGCTCGCCATCGCGTGTATCGACTGACTTATAGCTATCAAAAATGGTTTCCCATGTTACGTAACCGTAAGGTTTAACCTCAATTTTAGGTTTTTGGGGTTGTTCCTGTGCTACTGAAATAAATGCAGTAAAAACAGAAAATGCAGTAAAAAACAGTGATTTTTTCATCTCAGAAAATTTTTGCGCAAATTTGGTAAAATGCACTTTAATAATCGTTGAAAAGGGGAGAAAATTTTCAATGTAAAAGGTAAAACGTTAGGGTGTAGCTATTTAGCCATTGCTTTAGCTTTAAGTTCCAGTGGCATTTTTTCAATGGCATATCTTAAAGCGGTTCGAGGCATTTTAGCTTTATTCGACATCACGAAATTGAATACAAGTTCCTGATTTGATTGGCTTGTGGCTTTTAACATCCATCCGTAACCCTTTTGAACCATATCGTCGGAATCGGTAAGGAGCATGGTAGCAATATCAACAATATGATTGTGAAATAAGCCCTTACGGGCGGGAACAATAAAGCTAACTGCCGCAGCTCTCCGAACCCATCGGTTGTTGGATTTTGCCCATAGCTTTACCTTTTCAATTAGTAGCGGATGCAACATAAGCATATCGCCAATTGTATGGTTGCAAAAGGTATCGCACGACGCCCAGTTGTTAATGTATTTTTTTACCCACTCTTCAAGGGATACAAAGTCCTCAGGCGAAAAATGTTTTACAAATCGCTCTGTAAAGTAGCATGCAATAAAGGTTTCTTCCATGAATCCCGATTGCCAAAGCTGTTCGCACAGAGCAAGCATCTCGCTTTTACTCATCATTTTTACCTGGCTGCTGAAGTAATGTTTGGCAATGGTTTGAACCTGGGCGGCTTTAAGACCATAAAGTTTTACATTCTCTTTAAAGAACCTTTCGCCCGCAAGTCGGTTTTGCTCGGTTGCTTGACTTTTCAGGTCGTTTTGCAGATTTTGTATTAAACTTTCCATTGGGTTTGGTTTTGGTAAGGATTTAGGAGGGAGAAATTAGGGCTTTAACGGTCGGCTGTTGCTTACGCAGGGGAGTTAACCGCCTGCGTCTTTATCCCACGTTAAACTTTTACTAAATTACTAAAAACTTTTCTATCTGCAAATCAGCCCCAGTGGGCTTAACCACGTGTTGTAAGCAGTTGTAATTTAATAAAATCCCTCACAACCAAAATTTTTTTCTCTCAGCAACTTATTCACTTCGTCAATGTCGAAAAATTCTGGATAGAATTCAACTCCCAGCCATTCCTTTAATTCCTTATACTCTTTATGTTTGGGGTTTTTCAGTATTTCTAACATATTTGCATAGCCCCAGATTCCACCGCAATCTTCAGGAGGGCAATTCATTTTTCCCTTTAGGCATAAAGGATAAACCAATTTACTGTCATAAGGAAGGATCTTTTCTAAAAGAATATCATGTTCCCAGCTATCGCCAAAGTCATATTCATAGATAACCTTTTCCTTTTCCGCCTTCAATATATCTGCAATTCTCATTTTCTTATAGTCGACATTGCAGCTATCATCCCAAAAATCATCATCTTCCATTCTCGGTGAATAGTATGTTTTGTCCTTTATGAAATGGTGTAGATGAGAATTTGTCCAGCCCATGGTTGTTTGGATAATTTTATGAAAATCGGACAACAATAAATTCTCAGGAATTAGTATCCTCCTCCAGATTTTAGGCTTAAAACCTCTTAAGGCAATTTGAATTTGAAATATCCTCATGGCTTGGTTTTTCTTTCAAAGATAATCAAAATCATTTTGGAAGATCTTCAAACAATTGCTTACATCTCTTATATAGGCGCTACTTTTTTGCGCCTTATTTCCAGTTTTTGATGTATTGCCCTGTAAATTAGCGTTCTAAAAAAATGTAAAAAAATTACAAATCATAAAATGACGATTTTTTTTGAACTTTATTGAGAGGGCAGGGGGAGTAAAGTTGGTTGTAACTGTTAATGAAAGAGATTCCTCCCATTTGCTCGGTATGACAGGAGACGTTGTTTATTAATCGTGAATTTAAATGGAACACAGATAACGCAGATTAAACTGATTTACACTGTGATACACTGTGATACACTGTGTAACTCTGTGGTAATGGCTTTATGTAAGGGTTGATAGAATTCATCATTTACTTCACTCAACACTAAAAACCAAACACTAAAAACTAAACACTAAAAACCAAACCCTAAAAACAATTTGCCTTTAACTTTATCTATTTTTTCAAGGTGAATAAATGCTATTTTTGGCGTAAATTTCAGGAATGAGCAGTTTTCGGTTTATCGACCTTTTTGCCGGTGTGGGAGGGTTCCACATAGCCATGGGCAGGCTTGGTGGCCAATGTGTGTTTGCCTCGGAGATTGACCCTTATGCGGTTGCCACCTACAAAAGTAATTTTGGAATCGAACCCTTTGGCGATATTCGGAGCGTTGATGAACGAGTCATTCCTGCTCACGATGTTCTTTGTGCAGGCTTTCCCTGTCAAGCCTTTTCCAAGGCCGGTAAGCAGGAGGGATTCGACGATACTCGGGGAACCCTTTTTTTTGAGATAAAACGTATTCTGAAGCATCACAAGCCCAAATACATTATTCTTGAGAATGTTCGTAACCTTGCCTCGCACGATGGGGGCAGGACTTGGAAAGTGATTTCGGAAAATTTAAAGGAATTAGGCTATATCATCACTGAAAAGCCGCTCATTGTTAGTCCGCATCAGGTTGGGGTTCCCCAACTTCGCGAGAGGGTTTTCATCCTTGGGGTTCACTCCTCAACCACAAAACTAAGGAAATTACATTTTGAAATACCTCCATCGCATCGTAATCAAACAGATGGGGCAATAGTGCTGAACGGCAAAGCTGATAGACGTTTTGCTATCAGCAATTACGAGGAGTATGTGCTATCGGCATGGGATGAATTTATTCAAGGTGTAGGCAGACTTAAGCTTGGCTTTCCCATTTGGGCCAATGAGTTTGGAAAAGACTATGATTTAAGCAATTTGCCCACATGGAAGGCTGGTTTTGTACAGAAGAACCGCATGCTTTACAGCCAAAACAAAGTTTTTATCGATAAATGGTTGAAAAAGTACAATTACCTTTCGGAGTTTGTTCAAACCCACACCAAGTTTGAGTGGCAAGCCGGTGAACATATCGATACGGTTTGGAAGGGAATAATACAGTTTCGCCCTTCGGGTATAAGGGTTAAGCGTCC
>NZ_JBBFKU010000063.1:0-8563 GCF_037481895.1 Tenuifilum sp. | reverse complement strand
TTGATTACTTTTGAACCCTAACCACCTGATTAACAATTAGGCATTTTTTGATTTTAAATTATTTTGGACAGCTGTGAGTTTGCGCCATGTTATGTTTCCAGTTGCATCGCCTGCGTATATGTTTACACCCTTATCGGCCGGACAGTTAAAAACATTACCAGTGCCAATAGTATGCATGTACTTTGCCGACATACGTAATGGATGATTACCACAATTGCTAAAAGTATTGTTTGTAATACTAGTAAAACTACCTTCTGAATTCACAAGTATCCCGTAAGTCTTTGCGTAATCAATAGTATTATTCTGAAACGTAATTGCACAGGTTTTAACATTAACGGCCCCCTCGCTACTGGTACCTGCATAAAGGATGTCACAGTACTGCATGCTGGAGTTAAGGCTATGGTCCCAAAATGTTATACCCTCCCACGCTCCTGCGGCTGGAACGGCTGCGCTACTCGTAAAAATTATCCTGTTGTTGGAGGTGCCATTTGCTACCAGTGTTGAATTGTTGTAATAGCCAATATGAAGTTCTCCTCCAGCACTAAACTTAAAAATAGCTCCGGGTTCAATGGTTAGTGTGCCATTGTCATAATCAATATCGCTATCTACAAAGTATGGTACGCTATGCTTCCGCCAGGTAATATTGCCGGTTGCATCGCCACTGAATACGCTTATACCCTTGTCGGCTGGGCATGTAAATGTGTTCCCAATACCAATGGTATGCATATACTCAGCAGAAATCCTAAGAGGATGGTCACCGCAATTTGCAAATGAATTGTTAGCCATCTCAGTGAAAGAGCCCTCGTAGTTTAGCATAACGCCGTAATACTTAGCATTGGTAACCTCATTGTTGCTAAATGTAATGGCACAGGTCTTTACATTAACAGCCCCTTCGTTTGATTTTCCAGCATACTGAACTTTACAGTACTGCATACTCGAATTCAAGCTGTTATCCCAAAAAGTTATACCTTCCCATGCACCTGCAGTAGGATTAGCAGCAGTTGAAGTGAAAACTATAGGTTTTGAGGATGTACCATTAGCAATAAGGGTAGCGTTGTTGTAATACCCAATATGCAAACTTGCTCCCGTTTCAAATTTTACTGTAACGCCGGGCTGTATGGTCAATATTGCACCGTCAACTCCAATGCTGCCGCTAATTACATAGGTTTTCCCCGACTCCCAGGTAGTATTCGTTGTAATGTCGGAGTTAATAATGTTAGATCCACCATCATCGGTACCATCGTCAATAAGATTGCATGCGGTAAAACTACCAAGCATGACAAGTAATGCAAATAATAGAGACTTTGTTTTCATCTTGATTTGATTTTAATATTAGTTTTGATTAAAGAATGAGAAATTCTTTAAATAAAGTTAATACTATAAAATGGTATAATTCAATTTTTTTTGACACGACAATTTTGTTTTTAACACACATTAACCCAATAATCTTTATTAATTAGGTTCAAATAGATTTTTGATCTTTGAAATATTATTTAACATTTACCGTTTAAACCAATGTTAAGTTTTTCATTCTTTTGTATAAACAAACCTAACCAAACAATGAAACGTAAATACTGGTTTATTTTAATTGCAGTTGCAGTTATTGTCATTTTGCTTACAGCAGTTTTCAACTCAGGTTCAAAGGACAAAGCAGTTCCCCAGTTCACCCGTGCCGAGGTTGGAGAGTTTGAAATAGTGGTTAACGTTACAGGTGAACTTACGGCACAGAATTCTGAGGACATTACAGCACCAACCGAGTTGCGTGGCCGTTCGTTCCGTGTTACCGATGTAAAAATCCAGGACCTAGTCCCTGAAGGAACTGTTGTGGACTCCGGCGATTACGTGGCCACCCTTGACCGATCAGCATTGAGCAACCAGCTCAAGAATACCGAAGATGAGCTGGAAAAGAGCCAGCAGGCCTACCTGAAAACCCAACTCGACACCACGCTCCAGCTCCGGGAACTAAGGAATAATCTTATTAACCTGAAGTTCGATATGGAGGAGAAAAAGCTTATTCTGGAGCAGTCAAAGTATGAGCCTCCTGCCACACAGCGTCAGGCACAAATCAACCTAGAGAAAGCTGAAAGGGCATACCAGCAAGCCCTATATAACTACAACCTGAAGAAAGATCAAGCCGAGGCCTCCATGAAGGAGGTTTCCATAAACCTTGAACGCCAGCGCCGCGAACGGCAGGATATGCTGGATGTTATCAGTAAATTTGTTATTAAAGCACCCAAACAGGGCATGGTGATATACTACCGCGAATGGAGCGGACAAAAGCGTAAGGTTGGTTCAACCGTAAGCCCCTGGGACCTTACCGTAGCCACTCTGCCCGACCTCTCAGTGATGAACTCCAAAACCTATGTCAATGAAATTGACATAAGCAAGGTAAAGAAAGGGCAGCCGGTTAGAATTACCGTAGATGCCTTTCCCGATAAAAAATTCACAGGCGAGGTGATTGAGGTTGCCAACATAGGCGAACAGCTACCCAATACCGATGCAAAAGTGTTTGAGGTGACAATACGGGTAAATGAATACGATCCCATTCTCCGCCCATCAATGACTACCGGCAACCAGATTGTTACTAACACTTACGATTCGGTTCTTTACATTCCCCTTGAGGCTCTTCATGCTAACGATAGCATTAGCTTTGTTTACACCCGTAAGGGTAAACGTCAAGTTGTTGTGGTGGGCGATATGAACGAGAATTTCATCATTGTTGAAAAGGGGCTTAAACCTGGCGAAGAGCTTTACCTTTCAACACCAGAAAAACCCGAAAAATTTGAGTTCACCGGTTTTGAACTAATCCCTGAAATCAAAAAAAGGAAAGAGGATAAGCTGCGACAGGAGGCTGAGTTACGCCAGCAGCAGCAAGAGCTTATGAATAAGCGTAAAAACGGTTTCGGTATGCCCGGACAAGGGAATGTTATGATTATTTCCACTGATAAACCTGCCGATAATAAAAATAGCAGCAGTGCATCTAAAAACACTGCAAAAGATCAAAAGAAAACAAAACCCTAACAGCTATGTTTCAAATCGACAGGCTATACCGGCGATACTCACACGATATAACCATTGCCCTTGAGGCTATTATGGCCAACAAGCTAAAATCGGTACTTACCGCACTCGGAATTATTTTTGGGGTTGCTGCGGTTATCAGCATGCTGGCCATAGGTAATGGTGCTCAACAGGAGATACTGGAGCAAATGAAAATGGTTGGGGTTAACAATATCATAGTAAACTCCATTTTTGAGGCTCCTGATTCCCAATCGGAATCGGAGAACGGAAATAAGCAGAAACAAAAGTTCTCCCCCGGACTCACACTTTCCGATTTAGAGGCAATCCAGCAGGTAGTTCCCTCGGTGGTTCACATCAGCCCTGAAATCAATTTAAATTCATATATCCAGTACAATGGACTAAGGATGCAGGCAAAAATACTTGGCGTAACCAACGACTACTTTGCTCTTTTTAACCTACCGCTCCATGAGGGAACCTACTTTAGTGCCAATCAGGAAGAACATGGAATCCCGGTTTGCGTTATAGGGGCAAACATTAAAACAAAATTTTTCAGTACCGAGAATCCTATTGGAAAATACATCAAGTTTGGGAATGTTTGGCTAAAGGTCATTGGAGTCCTCGCCAAATCGGATATAAAAGTTACTGGGTTCGAAAATAGCGGTATAAACGTTTATAACGATAATATCTACGTTCCAGCCAAAAACATTTTACTGCGATACCAAAACCGGGCTTTGGTAAACTCTAAGAAGTTAAATCAAAGTAACACTATACGTGGGTTTGGATTTGTAATTTTCGGTGGAAGTACTGAAACACAAGCCCCCAAAAACTACCATCAGCTCGATAGGATTATACTACAGGTTAAGGGCACTGAGGATATTGCATCAACTTCGGAGATACTTAGCAGAATGTTACTACGCAGGCATTCCGGCGTAAAGGATTACGAGATAACCGTGCCCGAACTGCTGCTAAAGCAGCAACAGCGTACCAAGGATATCTTCAATATTGTTCTGGGAGCTATTGCAAGCATCTCACTTATAGTAGGCGGCATTGGCATTATGAATATCATGTTTGCATCGGTTATGGAACGTATCAAGGAAATTGGTACCCGTTTAGCTATTGGGGCTAAAAAAGCCGATATTGTTGCCCAATTCCTTTCCGAGGCTGTACTTATAAGCGTTACAGGAGGTTTGATTGGTGTTATTGTTGGAGTTATCCTATCCAAGCTGATTACGCATTTTGCAGGAATACTTACCATTGTCAGCTTCTCATCAATAATCATTGCATTTGGAGTATCGGCTGCGGTAGGTGTAATATTTGGCCTGTCGCCCGCCAAAAGGGCTGCCGAGAAAGATCCAATTGAATCGTTACGTTACGAATAGTGTTACCATAAAAAAGTTGATATGAAAGGAATAATTACGTTTTTTATACCATTGCTTTTTGCAGTAAACCTTTTTGCCCAAAAACCAATTAATAGGCTTACATACGATGAGGTACTACAGCTAGCCAAAGATCAATCGCCACAAGCCATACTGGCCAAGCATCGGTTTAGGGCAGCCTACTGGCAATATCGAACCTACGTTGCCGAACTAAGGCCAAACCTTACCCTTACGGGAACAATACCCCAGTTCAGCCGCTCCCTAATACGATACCAGAACCCGGACGGGTCATATACCTACATTGAGGAAAACTCAAATACCACCTCGCTCGGATTATCGCTTTCACAAAATATTGGTTTAACCGGTGGTCAAATTTTTGTACGAAGCAACCTAGAACGTACCGATTTACTGGGTTCCGATAAAACCACCTCGTACATGAGCGTACCTGTTTCCATTGGTTTCTCCCAGCCGCTTTTCGCCATGAATCAGCTTAAATGGAGCAAGCGCATTGAGCCAATTAAGTACGAGGAAGCCAAACGTGCCTTTATCCAAAGCATGGAGGCCATATCAATGGAAGCCACGCGGCTATTCTTTGACCTTGCCATGGCTCAACAAAACCTTGAAACCGCCAAGCTAAACTACTCCAACACCGATACCCTGTATAAAATTGCTCAAGGCCGATACAACATTGGAACCATTGCCGAGAATGAACTGCTGCAGATGGAGCTGAGTTTCCTGAATGCCGGAACAGCGCTAAACGAGGCAGAGGTTGACCTACAGCTAAAAAAGATTAGGCTTAAATCGTACCTGGGCCTCAATGATAGCTACGACTTGGAAATTGTACTCCCCGACAGTATTCCAACGTTCGACCTCGATTTTAACCGTGTGCTCACCCTGGCCAAGGAGAATAACCCTCAAATCCTTAGCTACCAAAGGCAACTTCTGGAGGCCGACAGGGATGTAGCCCAGGCCCGCGCCGAACGCGGCCTTAATGCCAACCTGTTTGCCACATTTGGTCTAACCCAAAGGGCAACCGAACTAAAGGATGCATACATCGACCCACAGGATCAGCAAACCGTGAGGGTTGGAATTACTGTACCCATTCTCGATTGGGGTTTAGGCCGCGGAAAGGTGAAAATGGCACAGTCGAACCGTGAGGTTGTTCGCACCACGGTTGATCAGGCCCTTACCGATTTTGAACAGGATGTGTTCCTAAAGGTAATGCAGTTTAACAGACAGGACGACCAGGTGCAAATTGCCAAAAAGGCCGACCTGGTTTCACAGAACCGCTACGAGGTTACCAAGCAGCGATTCCTCATAGGTAAAATTGATGTGCTAACCCTTAACGTGGCACAAACCGAGCGCGACCAGGCCAAGCAAAAGTACATAAATACCCTCAGCGGTTTTTGGCAATACTACTACCAGATGCGCCGACTAACCCTGTACGACCTAGAAAAGAACCAACCCATTACTACCGATTTTGAACTTTTGCTAAGGTGATTAACGTAATGCAACCTAATACTTTGCAGGCAACAAAAGCGGATGGATAAAAAATTTTGCAGAAAAATTTTGCAGAAAAAATGAAAAGATATATTTTTGCAGCACCAAACAACAAGCACAACGGTGCAAGTTAAGTTTGAAATACTGCGGAAGTAGCTCAGTTGGTAGAGCATAACCTTGCCAAGGTTAGGGTCGCGAGTTCGAGTCTCGTCTTCCGCTCAAGTTCTTTTGGAAAGTTCAAAGTAAGTAGGCTTTGAACTTTTTAAGTTTAAAGAGCCAACCATTCTGCCCGGATGGTGGAACTGGTAGACACGCAGGACTTAAAATCCTGTGGCCATTGCGGCTGTGCGGGTTCAAGTCCCGCTCCGGGTACTCAAAGCCACGCCTAAAGCGTGGCTTTGGTGTTTTAAACCCCTTACTTTTAGGTTAGGTTGTTGAATTTTTGGTCTTTTCTTTAGGCCTTTTAGGTTTAACTTTATACCCATAAACCTGAATCATTCTATACAGTCGCAATTTTTCATCTAAAACATAGTAAAAGGTGAATGAGTAAAACCTTTTATCCTTATTTTGTGGAACTCGTTTCAACTGCTCATACATAATATAAGCCATTTCGTCGGGAAAGTACGCTGAGATTGCAGTCCCAAAATAACATCGCTTCTTTAAAGCCAAGTTATCAAATTTAACTCCTAGTAAATTTTCAAATTCTCTACACTTAATCGGCTTATTGTATTTAGCAAAAACCAGGTTGCCAAGTGAGAAAAATATAGTGTCACGTTCCTTAAAAGTAAACATTACAATTGGAGTATCAATATTTCTCAGCAAATTTTTATTGTAATACTCGGCACCCTTATAATTGTTTGGCAAAACATAAAGTTCAGTTGGTATAAATACTTTTAACTTCTTTTTGCGCAAGGGCAGTTGGGAAAATACGGATTGAAAACCGATGCTGCAAATTGCTATGAGTAACGTACAAAATTTAAGATTCATATCTCTATTCATTTAAATAGCTACTTATGATTTCCATGAATTTAACTTTTAGCGATTCAGGCTGAATCACTCTAACATCAGGGCAAAACGATAGTATTGTTGACATTAACTCGTTATTAATTATCACCTTGATCCTAACCTCTAACCTGTCATTCTTGTAATTATGCTTTTGTGATGGATGTAACGGCTTAGATATAACATAAGGGGCCCTTTGCAGGTTAAAGGAAAGTACAACCTCTACCGGTTCTTCGCCTTCAGGTCGGGTAACTCCTATGACATCATAGAAGTATTCATTCCAATCAATACTTGTTTCAATGTAGGAGATGTTAGTGGTTTCTATTTTTTCAATTCTATCCAGCGCCAAATTCCAATATGGCTTTTCATTTGACTCATTATACCCCAAAACAAACCATCGGTTATTGTACTCTTTTAAGTGATAGGGGTGAAAGTTAAATTCATAGGGTATTTCATCCTTAAAACTTTTATATCGAACCCAAAGCACGCACTTATTTACTATTGAGTCATACAGAACCTTAAAATGTGACAAACCCTGTAAATCTCTATTAAAATCAAATGCAACAATAGGTTGCTGAGTATTAACTATACCAAGCTTATTCTTTAGTAAGGCTTCAACCTCATAAACCCAATCGAACTGTGGCAATCCATCAAACTTACCTAGAACCTCAATAGCGGAAATAATACTGTTTATCTCCTCCTGGGTAAGGGGCTTATTGTTTATTGAGAATTTGGAATTCTCATACCTATAGTAAACTTGCTTGCCATACCGTACCCTTCTAATTTCAGCCCCAAACCCTTCGCTGCTCTCCATAAATTTTATGTCCTCTAGTATTTGCCTTTTGCTTACGGAAAGGTTTGGATCTATTTCCTTTAACTGCTCATTTACAGCCTCTACCAAATCGTCAATGAAATACATTTTGCCAATATTCCGGAAACATTTATCTAAAATGTTGTACCTAATGTAAGCATTCTTGTTAACGGGCATAGCTGTATAGTTTATGGTAATAAATATACTAAATTTTAGCAAATTCATTTTTTATATGATCCTTGAAAATGAATAAAATATTTTTTTAATGATAAATCTTTTTTATTGAAGATAGGCTTCAAAGCTAGCCCTTTACTTTGCATCAAATAAAAAAACATCTCATTAGATAAACTCTTTTAATCTGATTTACTGGCATTTAATTTTTTATTGATTTTTTGAAGATACACTGCAACGCAAATGCAGCATAATTATAGAGGGACCTATTAAAACTATAAAGCTATGAACAGAAAAACTATTAAAATTATCTAATTGCGCCCTCTTTGAATAGGCGCTAATTAACAGAACAAAAGATCTAATTCGAGTAGTTCAATAATGAAATGAAAATGAAATGCAGATTGAGTGCAAAACACAAACTTAAAATTGCAAAAAATTTAAACCTTAAAGCTATGAGAAAAATATTATTAACATGCCTGCTTTTGCTGCCGGTAATAGTAGTTAAAGCACAAATTGGAAAGACACTTGATGAGGTTAAGAAAAAACTAGGTGAGCCTTCACAATCATTTTTCACTGACAGGGGAACCTACTGTTTGGAATACGGAAATCTAACCTCAATTGTTGACGGACTCCCCATTAATGGCGCTTATTTCTACTTTAATTCCGATTCGTTAGACTCTAAGTG
>NZ_JBBFKU010000062.1:0-8781 GCF_037481895.1 Tenuifilum sp. | reverse complement strand
CTGCAACATCGTTATTGATATTAGTAACCGTAACATCAGGTACATTTATATTATTAAATACCGGATCGGTGCTGCTGGTGTTTGATGTAATAATGGTGTAAACCACATCGCCATCGTCAACCTGATCGTCGACACCGGTAACGGTAATGGTTTGATTTGCATTCCAGTTTGCAGGGGTAAAAGTAACCGAAGTAGGACTTACTGTACCCTCAGCCATGTTGCTCGACGAAAGGGTAATGGTAACATTGGCAGCAGGCTGAGCGGTAAGTCGCATGGTAAAGGTGGCTGTACCACCTGCCTCGGTTGTAGTTAAGCCACTGGTTGGATTAACATTAACCCCAGCAACATCGTTATCAATATTTAAAAGGTTGATATCGGCAGGGTCAATACCATTATAATAGGTATCGGAACTGGTTGCAGGGCCAATATTAATGGTATAGGTGATATTTCCGTCAACAATGTAATCGTCCACACCTGTAACGGTAACGGTTTGAGCAACGTTCCAGTTAGCCGGAGTAAAAGTTAACGACGCAGCCGACACTGTACCTTCAGTTAAATCGGAACTGCTGATAGGCAGAATAACATTAGCGGTGGGTTGAGTTTTAAGAACAACTGTAAAAGTAGCAGTACCGCCTGCCTCGGTTGTATTACCTGATATGGCTGAAATGGTAAAACCAGGGGTACGAACAACTATTGTTGCAGTTGAGCTGAGCGGAATTTCGCAATTCCCATTATTAGCTTTAACCACAAACAGGTTATTGCCCACCTCGAGGTTAGCAGCAGGTACGGTAATTACAATATTACCACCTGTTCCCACACCCGAAGCTACGTAAACATCGTTTTTATATACATTGTAGGTAACACCGTTCTGCGTTGAGTTTACAGTAATAGTACCGTCGTGACCGGGGTCAACTGTACTTCCGGTTACCGTTAAACCGGTACTTGGCGGGTTAACCACACTAATTGTAAATGGGGCTGAAGTTGCAGTACATCCCGCCTTGGTTACCTTGAGTGTGTAATTTGTGCCAGCATCGGCAAGAACAGCACTTGCCTTGTAAAACTGCTTGGCAGTAGAAACCACCGTTGCGCCTTTCTTCCACTCGTAGGTAGCATTGTTTTCAACGGCAGTTAAATCAATAGCTTCACCAACGCATACATTCACATCGCCTGTAAACGATGTATTTGGTGAGATATCAACGGTAAAGTAACGGGTTGATGTACAGCCTCCCTTTGAAACAGTGAGCGACCATTGACCCACGTTAAAATTACCCCAGGTACGGCTGAGGGTTTGAGTTGTGGAAATTGTTGTGGCTCCGTACTTCCATGTATAGGATGTAGCACCCTGTTCCTGGGCTACCAGATACAAATCCTGTCCTACGCAAACTGTTGTATCGCCAGAGAACTCCAGATCAGGTCCAACGTAAACGGCAAATTCCTGAATGGTTTTTGAGTAACCATCGTCGGCCATGAGGTAAATAATGGCATGGCCACTCTTGTTGGCAACAGGGGTTACCTTAACCCAACGGTTGGTTCCTGTACCCCCTACCTCAATATTTCCATTTAGCACAAAGTTGGGATCGTGTGAGTATGCCGTAACAACAATATTGTCAGCAGGTGTTTGAGAGCCATCGTTCACAGTAAAAGGCAAGGTTGATGGTGTGCTATTGGTACAAACACTTTGGTCCGAAGGAGGAGTAATGGTTGGAGGCGTGTTAACTGTTAGGTAAACCTGCTCGGCATTGTTAGAGTAAAGGTTATTGTTATTACGTCCCTCATAGGTAAACGAAGTTCGTCCCCAATTAGTTGTGGGTACAAAGTTTAGGTTTGCAAGGTTAGCTACAGTTACAGTATAGGGTACAGTGTTAATTGGAGTTGCACCAACACGTAAGGTACCATTCGAAGGTAACGAAGTAATCCTAATCTCCTTAAGTGCTACACCAGTAGGATCGAAAAATTTACTGGTAAAATCGGCTTGGGTAAAGGTGATATTGGTATTAAGCGGCCCCTCCTTATATATATCGCCCACCCAGGGGGCAAGCCCGTTTATACACTTGGTAGCGCTTTGGGTAACATGTATTTTGATATTAGAATACCCCAGGTCAATGGCATTGAACCACGTGTTCATGGTATTCATGTTCCCATTAAAATTGGTGTTTTCTAAAGCCGCGTTCCACGACCAGATTCGGGGTACGTTGGCACCAATAACCAGCTGTTTACGTTGGGTAGAATTCATTAATCCCTGACCAGTTTCATCGCCCCAGCGAGAAATAAAGGTATCGTCCCAGTAGATAGTTGCATTGAGCTTGCGGAACGGGCGAACCGAAGAGGTTACTACCCCATCGCACTGCTCCACATCGTAAACGGGGAAGTTGGTTGGTCCGCGCCCCATGAAAGTGGCCGATGCATTGTAAACGCCAACCGGTACTTCGGCACCAGCATCGTTCTTAAAATCCCAGAGTATGTAGTTTACCCCTTTCTTTAAATTGCGGTAAATAACCCTGTCGCTTCCGCTGGTTGAATACCCGCCACCATTTATATCGATAAGAATGGCCACAAAGGCATCAATGTTCATCTCTATCTTAAAGATGGCAACCGAACTATAGGGACAGCCAACTCGATTCTTTTCCAAGTATACATCGTAATCGGAAACGGGTAGCTGCATGGGTGTACGCATGTAATCGTAATCGTAGAAAAGGGTATCCTCAGCCCATACCTGGACTTTGGGTGGAGCAAGGCGGGTATTTGGCCATAAACTTCTATCCGGGTCATTTAGGAAAACCGGATATTTCATGGCATTTGCGGTTTGATCATTATCCTTACTTTGTGCTCTTTTTATGTAGTTGGGTTCGTTAGCTACAGGAATTATACCATAATCATTTGATTGGAACTTAAAAGAGTAAGGATAGTACTGAAAGTTTATCTTATTTACGAATTCATCTTCGGTTAACACGTAGAAAAAGTTGTTTACACGATACTGGGTAAAACTAGTGTTACACATTTGCCAACCCTTGCTCCAGATTCTACCAGCTGGTATATTTGGTTCGCCTGGATTGGTAATAATATTATTGCTGGCATCGGTAACTGTTATATCAAAAAACATTAGGGCCCATCGCCTATGTACAGTACCATCTAAATATTGAAACTCAATATAGTAATCACCAGCAACATCGGCTGTAAATGTTAATGGATTATATCCGCCTGTTATAGTTACACCATTTATTTTGGCTCCATTAGGGCCAGTTATAGCTTGAGTATAAGTGTCAATATACCCTGAACCGGAAGAAGGTAATGATCGCTCAGTAAAAATAATTGAACCATCCGGACGTTTTACCCTAAATTTCACTTTTGTAGGATCTGTATATATTCCGTCATTATAGGCACCAGATATTCTAAAACCCATAAAAACCTTTTCACCTGCCCTCAAGCGAATATTCAAGCGTTTTTCGGCTGCGCAACCGTAACCCGCAAAGCTTTGGTTTCCAGTCTCGCCGAATACATTAAACTCCAAGTACAACCTATCCGAAGAGTTAGGCATAAGCTGTTTGGTTCCTTCCGGGTAAGCGGGTTTAACGCATAAAACCATTAGCGCTATAAACCCAAAAGAATTAATCAGTCGTCTCATATTCATACTTTATTACACCTTTTTTCCCGTTGATACTAATAAAAAAGCTAAGGCATAGCATTACACCTTAACCTATTCAAAAACCAGTACTGTTAAAATAAACTAAAACCTTCCTCCTCATGAAACCCAAATACAAAATACACCGTATAAACTTGCTTAAAACACTACAATGTGTTGATTTTTAATATTTTAATTAATTTTTTACTACTGTTATTGGTATAGCAATTTACGGCGATTTTTTAAAATACAAATTTTTTTCATAAAAAATGTTATACGATTGGAGGAGAAGGTATATAGAAATGGGAGAAAGGAAAGGTTTGTTGATGGTTGTTGGTTGATGGTGAATTAAATAGAACACAGATGACACTGATTAGATTGATTTACTCTTCTGTAAAACTCCGTGTTACACCATGAAACACTGTGATACTTATTTAGTTGACAGTTGATGGTTGGGTTGATAGTAAAAGAATTCACATTTAATCTGGAATCTGGAAATCTGGAAATCTGGAAATCTGGAATCGCCTTAAGCGTTACAGGAAAGTGAGTGACACACCTCAACCTAAAATACCTTTTGCATGAGCTTAAGAATGTTCTTGGGGGTTATTCCCCTTACGGGATGAGGGCGCTCTATCCTGCAATTTTTCTCGTCAATCTTGAAACGTAAAACATAGGCTGCCGGATAGCTGCTTTCCAGGCTCGAAAAACGTAAGTCGTTTACGTAAAAGTATCCTTGATCGGTATAATCAATGGTATAGTAGTTTTTCGTGAACTCTTTTAATCGCTCTATCGGACAGGGTGTACTATTTTTACCCATACCTTTTAATAGTAAGGTATGACTAACTATTTGTTTCTTGATTATGTTCACTTGCGACAACCGGTAGCTCGACGAATCTTCCACTACAACCATCCAAACTAGGTTTGTAAACGGTAAAGGCGTTGTATGAATACGGGTAAAATCAATACCCGATGTTGTTAATCTTTCCCTAACTTCCCTTTCGAGCGATACTTTAATGTAAACATTCAACAAAAAGTAAAGCGCAACTAATGAGAGCCCCAAAAGAGCAATAAACCTTTTTTTAGGTTTAGGTTTCTCCCTGAAAAAAAACAGAGCGGCAAGGGTCAGCACAAGAATAAACAGTAAATTAAAGTCGATTATTGCGATGGAGTCGAACGATAACCTTAAACTGCTGAAGGGTTCAAGAATGGCTGTTCCATAAGTATTAAAAATATCCATAAGTAGATGCGAAAGCCAGGGTAAGATCACTAAAAGCCACCAAAAACCAATCGAGTGTCGGCTTTTATGATACCTACTTAAAATATATCCCAGAAAAGCAGACCCTATGAGCAAAAGTAGGAGCGAATGGCTAAACCCCCTATGGATAAACATGGCTTCAACTGGGTCAAAAAATAGGGTAACAGCCGCATCAAAATCGGGTATATTGGCAGAAACAGCACCAATTACCATTGCTTTGGGTCCCAGCTTACTGTTACCCACAGCATGGCCAATAATTGCACCGGTTAGTGCATGTGTTATTGAATCCATACAATTTAGCTACCTTTGCAAAACAAAACGATGCTGTATAAAGTTCAAATATACCTAAAATAATAGTGGGACGAAAAAGTAAGCCGCTGCTTGAGCAAATCCTGATTGAGGATATTGCTGCCGAAGGTAAAGCTATTGGACGAGTTGACAATAAGGTTGTTTTTGTACCATTTGCCATTCCTGGCGATGTGGTTGATATACAGGTTACTAACAATCGCAAAAACTTTATGGAGGGGCAAGTGGTTAAGTGGCATAAGTATTCCCCAAACCGCGTTGAGCCCTTTTGCTCACATTTTGGACTATGTGGTGGTTGCAAATGGCAGAACCTCCCTTACGAGGAGCAGCTAAAATTCAAGCAGAAACAGGTAGCCGACCAACTAAAACGGATAGGAAAAATTGAGTTGCCTGAGATATCGCCTATAATTGGATCAAAAAACACTTCCCACTACCGCAATAAATTGGAGTTCACCTTTTCCGAAAGCCGTTGGCTAACACGAGAGGAAATTGAACAGGCAAGAGAAATTGAAAAGGTTCCTGCACTGGGATACCATATTCCGGGTAGATTCGATAAGGTTTTTGATGTAAGCAACTGTTACCTTCAACCCGAACCATCGAACTCAATCAGGCTGGCGGTTAGGGATTATGCCATTAGGCATGGCATTCCTTTCCTTAACCTTTACACCAAGCAAGGGTTGCTTAGAAATCTGATTATTCGCACTGCAAGCACAGGTGAGGTAATGGCAATTCTTTCGGTAACCCGATATAATAATGAGGTTCAGGAATTACTGGAGTACATGCGTATCAGTTTCCCTCAAATAACCTCGCTGATGTACGTTGAAAATAGCAAGCTAAACGAAACCATAAGCGATTTGGAGGTTAAACTCTTTGCAGGTAAGGATCATATTATAGAGGCGATGGAGGATTTAAAGTTCAGGGTTGGACCTAAATCGTTCTATCAAACCAACTCGGAGCAAGCACTAGAGTTATACAGGGTTGCCCGCAGCTTTGCTCAGCTTTCAGGTAGTGAACTGGTTTACGATTTGTATACAGGTACGGGTACAATTGCCAACTTTGTAGCCAGGAATGCCAAAAAGGTTGTGGGTATAGAGTATGTGCCTGAGGCTATTGATGATGCCCGAATCAACTCGCAGCTAAATGGAATTACAAATACAATTTTCTTTGCCGGCGATATAAAAGATTTGCTAAGCGATAAATTCATGGACGAGCACGGCAAACCCGATGTGGTAATACTTGATCCACCCCGTGCAGGAATCCACCCTGATGTGGCTAAAGCGCTGGTGGCTGTTCAGCCAGTTCGTATTGTTTACGTTAGCTGCAACCCGGCCACCCAGGCGCGTGATATTGCCTTAATGTCTAATATTTACAAGGTATCCCGTATTCAGCCAGTTGATATGTTCCCTCAAACCCACCACGTGGAGAATGTGGTGCTTCTGGAGAAGCGCTAATTGCAAGTTGTTGGTTGATAGTTTATGGTTATGGTATAGGAACCACCTTTAATCTGAAATCTGAAATCTGAAATCTGAAATCTGAAATCTGAAATCTGAAATCTGAAATCTGAAATTTGAAATTTTTATCCTTTAACCTTGAACACCCAACACTAAATACTAAACACGCCTGACAAATGGGCGCTATTTCTTCCTCTGGTAGTAAAGTTGCAATTTCTTGCGGAAAACTCGTTCGTTGGCCTCGTTTATCCGTTTGATAAGTGCTTCGATAAGTTCTGTGCGGCCTTCAAGTTCAGAGCCCGAAACCACCTCGCCATCGGAGTAAACAATTTTTTCAATTTTATACCCATCAACACCCAGCGAAAGCGCCACGGCGGCATTGTAATCGTCGAAGATGATTACGGAGGGCATGGTGTTCACATTATACTTAAGCACCGCTATCAAAACACGAGAGCTGATATACCTTATTTGGTCTTCACCCAGGTACTTGGCTCCGAGTAAGAGTTTTACCAGATCGATTTGAGCAACCTCCCGCATACGGCGGTTGGCAACCATCTTGTCGTAATCGGATTGGTTTGTTGAAAGGAACAAATCGATAAAGGGTTGGGGAACACCCTGCAGGTCCTTCAAATCACCGTCTCTCTTACGGAACTTATACTCCTTGTGTGCCAGCGGTTGGGTGTTTGGGTAGAAGTACGTCCATTTCCGGGTACGCTTGTACGATTGGGTCATGGGTTTAGGTTTCCACTTGGTTGCCGGACGCATCAGAATGGGGTCAGTTAACCTGAGATTTTGTGACTCCAGAGCATAAACCATGCAGTTGATAAAATGGATGTAACCGCCTCCTAAATTCCCATGGAGTGCAGACCACAACGTTTTGTAGCTGTGTTGGGTCAAACTGTCGGCCCTGGATTCATCGTTGTATATTCTCTTGCTTTTGATGTAATCAACAAACTCCTTATCGAGGGTAACTGGATAGTAAGTGGCGGAGTTATCGGTAGTATCAACGAAAAGATCCTTGCCAGTGTGGTAAAGACCACGAACATCAACCACATAGTCGGAGTCGTTAGCCAACTTTACATGAAGTTTGTAGTCGGCACCCCAACGCATAGCCGCTATGGTTGGTTGTAACCCATGCTGTGAATTGGCAACTACTGTTGCGGATAATACTATGATTACTACCGATATTAATCTTTTCATACCTTTTGGTTTTCCTTCCGTAAAGTTAGTAAAATTGAAAACTTAAAGATTTATTTTGATATTTTTTGTATACTAAAATTTTAGAAGGTTTGTTAATCGATATTTATGTAAATTTGGTTTCTTAATACCCAATTTAAATATGCGTTTGCGTCGTTTTACTATACTTTTTCTTACAATAGCCCTTTGGGTAACGGCAATACTGGTTATTCCCACTTTGCTTCCTATCAACTTTCCCAGATTTAAGTGCCTTGGGATTACTATTCATACCGACTATCTGGTTCATGTAGTACTATTTGTTCTACTTGTAATTTCACTTAAAATAGTGGGAATTAAAACCTCTAGTATTGGCGTTCTTATTTTACTTATGCTGGCATCAGCGCTGGCTGAAGTATGGCAACTATATATCCCCCATAGAACATTTAATACCTACGATTTGATATCGAACATAATTGGAGTGGTGATTGGGTATGGGGTAAGGGTAAGGATAAAGGATAAAGGTTAAAGGATAAAGGTTTAAAGTTGACCCGTCCTGAAAAATGTCTACACAAACTTATGTGTATGGACAAAAATAATTTTGTAACAAAACGCTACAGCGAGGGCTTCAAGCTGAAAATTTTATCCGAACTTAGCAGCGGGAAGTATTCCAAGAACGAGCTGGCCAAGCGGTACGGGTTGAACGTCACCACGATAACCCGCTGGGTGGTTGGCTACAAAAGGTTTGATCTCATGAACAAGCGTGTGGTAATTCAGAACCCCGGGGAGGCGAGCCAGCTGCAGGCCCTGCGGAAGGAGCTGGAGCAGCTGCGGAAGCTGCTGGTCCGCAAGGAGCTGGAGCTGCTGGCCAGCGAGTCGTACCTGGAGGTGGTGGCCCGGCAGCACGGGTACAAGGACGTGGAGGAGCTAAAAAAAAACTTAAACGCCAAGCGCTGATGGTGGCGGTTCGGGCGGGG
>NZ_JBBFKU010000061.1:0-9270 GCF_037481895.1 Tenuifilum sp. | reverse complement strand
TGAGAGGGAAGACTTTAGCCATGCAAAAAGTTTCCTAATTGCTTTTTCCCTCTCATATCAGGAGAAGGGCTGGGGTGAGGTCGTTTTTCACGAACATCGAGCAACGAACAACGAACAACGCTTCCAGCCCCGTAGGGGCGAAACATTTGTAACTCCATGGCTAATCCTACTCTAAAGCGATGCACGCAATACATAATCCAAAGAGCAAGGGTGAAGCGTTGCATCGCTACAGAAAGGCATGGCAAAGAGCGGTTTACAAAAAAACAACAAGAATTAAAGGGCTTAAGGTAAAGCGATGCTTCGGTTAGCTCAGCATGACAAGGGAGCAGAGAGGAAGATAGGGTTTTTGTCATCCCAAGCAAAGTCGAGGGATCTCTTCAAAGGATTGAAGAAAAATGAGTAATGAGATGCTTCGGCGAAGTCTATCCCTATAAATCGGGACTCTGCACAACAGCGTGATGTTTCGCTTGCGCGCAAAATGACAACTAACCTTTACTAAACAACATTAAAGCACTTTATAGTAATTAAGCGAAATTTGAGATTATATGTCCCCTTTAATGCGTACATTTGTAGAACCTGCAAAAGATTATTTTTTTTAAAGGCTGGGAAACGGATTAATTTCAATTAAGCAATATGGATTTTTAATCACTTACTTTTTTCCCACAGTATGGGCAAACAATCCAAAGTTTTTCCAGTTGACTGAAACAACGTTCACAAATAATTACTTTATCCACAACCGGTTTAACAGGCAATGTGGTTCTTACTGTGAAAATTTCAGGTATTTCTTTCAAAAAACTCGATTCAATTCCTTTTTCAGTTATTAAAAAAAGTTTATCTTTAGCCCTAGTCATTGCTACATAAAATAACCTTCTCTCCTCTTCCATCAACAAGTCATGGTTAGCTTGTTTTATTACCTGAAAAATTCGGTCTTCGAGCCATATATCAGGGAAACCACCATAACCTTCGGTCAAACCAACTATAAAAACAACTTTTGATTCGAGACCTTTTGAAGCATGTATTGTTTTTGCTTGAACTTTTAACCCCAACTTTTTGAACTGGTTGCTGTATGGTAAATACATTTTGCTTCGACGATAAAGAAATAAAACATCATCATTGCTGTAACCTTCGGCAAGCAGTTCTTTTATTTTACTAACACAGAATTGTATATTGTCTGCTTCATTATTACCCGAATATACAACTATTTTATGCTCTGATCTTTTTGCAGCAATAACTTCTTTGTCAACTTTGTATTTATTCTTTTTAATAACCTCATTACTAGCTTCAACTATATGCTGAGTGCTTCTGTAATTTAAATTTAGTTTAATTACTTTCGCATTTATAAAATGTTTCTCAAATTCAACTATGTAACTAACATTTGAACCTCTAAAACCATAAATACTTTGCCAATCATCCCCAACGCAAAATAATTGAGACCTTTCAGATAATAATAGTTTTATTAATTCAACCTGTAAGTTGTTAACATCCTGAAATTCATCAATAAGAATATATTCAAACCTGCTTTTAAATTTATTAGCAATATCCTGATGATTTTTAAATAATGATATGCTCCTTGATATTAAATCATTGAAATCTAAGTAAGATTTATTGACACAATAAGTTTCGTATTTCTTAACTATAGGAATAGCTAATTCATAAAAATTTCTAACTCTCTCGTGCTGGTCGTCTTTTGCTTTATTTAAAATATAATCAAAATCGATATTTTCAACTTTCATCATGTCTGTAATCCGCATGATGGTTTGAACGAACTCTTTTACATCCTCATGGTACCCATTAAATTCTTCTTTAAAATTGATTGTAAAGGTTTTATGATAATTTGACGGTAAACGATTTTTTATTATCCTATCAAGTGTACTGTTAAAAAGTTTGGAATCTTTTGTCATGCTTTCAAAAGTCTTGACATAACTTAAATTTCCCTTTTTAAATTGTTCTTCTTTTTCCGATGTAGGATGACTCTTATCGCTTACATGCTCAATGAAAAGATCTGCCTTAGGTATAAAAAAATCGGGGTGAAAGTAAAAATCTTTTACATTTAATGGTGGCTCATATTCATATTTTATTCCATGTCGATATAACCAATCTGCTATAAATTGCTCAGATTTTGAACGAACTCTAGTTCCATCAAGTGCTGTGTAATACTTTCCATCATTAGTAAAAAATTTAGGATCGTCTTTTCTTAGGTGTATTTTATCAATTATGTAGTCAAGGATATATCGTTTAAGTTGCAATAAGTAGTCGGTGTCTTCACATTGTTCAATTAATAGTTTATGCATTATTTCAAACGATGTCTCAGGAGCCACATACCTCGAAAGTTCATCTTCCTCATCTTTTTTTTCCTCCCCAAGTATCCTAAATTTATTGTCAAACTCATTGACGCCATAGTTTCTTAAAACACTATAACAAAAGGAGTGAAATGTTTTTACAGTTAACTTATCAATCCATTTATACTTTTTTTGTTGAATGTACCTTTCGTTATCTTTTTCGGTCTTGCTTCTTTTTTTATCAAATAAAAACTTTTCATAACCTCCACTTGTATCAGCAGAAATAATTAAACGATCTATCATTTCATTGGCTGCATTTTTGGTAAAAGTAATTGCAAGAATGCTCGAAGGACTCACTCCTTTCTCCTCAATCAGATATATAATCTTTTGTATTAGTGTTTTGGTCTTACCAGATCCTGCTCCAGCAAGAACTAAAAGTCGCTTTTCTTCACTTACAACAGCTTCACGCTGCTTGTCGTTCAATGTACCTAAATTGGTTTTTTGATTAGTCATGATATTCTTAAATCATTAAATAGGTTGATTCTTATAGACTTAAATCTCATTAAACTACTTATTTTAATTCTATTACTCATTGACACCTCAAAAATAAAAATTCTAAACCAAGTTAATTCAATTTTAACTAGTTTAATTAATTAATTATTGGACCTTTCGGTTTAAAGTTAATTCACTCAGTATTTGCCATAATGGCTTAAAGCGCTTACCTTTGTACTATAATTAGATGACTGGCGATTTAAAGCGGTGATCATATCTCATTGCCCAATCTGCTAAGTTTTATTGCCTGAACTATTTTAAGTGAACAATACATGACACTCGATACCACACAAACCATAGTTGCCATAGCCACACCGCCAGGAATG
Source organism: Tenuifilum sp. (assembly GCF_037481895.1). Lineage (NCBI taxonomy): Bacteria > Pseudomonadati > Bacteroidota > Bacteroidia > Bacteroidales > Tenuifilaceae > Tenuifilum > Tenuifilum sp. Next base: position 6,113 of record NZ_JBBFKU010000061.1, on the reverse strand, counting down.
GGTGCAATAGCTGTACTCCGTTTAAGCGGTGAACGCTCTTTAGAGATTACCAGTTCTGTTTTCCGTCCTGCCAAAAAGGGGAAAAGCCTCAAGGAGCAGAAAGCCTATACCATTCACTACGGTTCCATTGTTGATGGCGACCGCGAGGTTGATCAGGTACTGGTTAGCCTTTTCAGGGCGCCTCATAGCTACACGGGCGAGGACGTAGTTGAAATATCGTGCCATGGTTCCATTGTTATCCAACAGCAACTGCTTGAGTTGCTGGTGCGCCATGGCGCACGGCTTGCACAACCCGGTGAGTTTACATTAAGGGCTTTCATGAATGGTAAAATTGACCTTTCGCAGGCCGAAGCCATTGCCGACCTGATAGCATCTACCAGTGAGACAGCCCGTCGGGTGGCGCTAAACCAGATGCGTGGCGGTATTTCCAACAAGCTGGCAGTACTTAGGAATGAGCTGCTCAGGTTTACTGCTCTTGTTGAGCTAGAGCTCGATTTTAGCGAGGAGGATGTAGAATTTGCTAACCGTGGTGAACTTGAAGCGTTGATTAATAGTATAATTTCAGAAATCGACAAGCTCTCGGCATCGTTCAGTCAGGGTAACGCCATTAAGATGGGTATACCTGTAACCATTGCCGGAAAACCCAACGTGGGTAAATCCACCCTGCTGAACCGCTTACTAAACGAGGAGAAGGCCATTGTTTCGGAAATTGCAGGAACTACACGCGATGCCATTGAAGATACAATCCACCTGGGCGGAATTAACTTCCGCTTTATCGATACTGCAGGGCTAAGGCAAACCACCGATACCATTGAGAGCATCGGTATTGAAAGGGCTTTTGCAAAAATTGAAAAAGCACGCATAGTGCTTTACCTAGCCGATGCTCAAGCCAAACTTGATGAAATTATTAGCGAGGTTGAGGCCTTTGCTACCAAGCTAACCTCATCGCAAAACCTAATTGTGCTGGTAAACAAGGAGGATAAATCAACTCAGGCTCATGTTGAGGAGGTACTATCGGAACTTGCAGGTAGAGGGTTTAATACACTTGCCCTTTCGGCAAAAGCCGGACATAATATTGAGCAACTACAGCAACTACTAATAGCCATGGGAAAAGCCGATATGCCCGAGAACGAGGATGTTGTAGTTACCAGTGTTAGACACTACAATGCCTTGCAATCGGCTCGAGCCAGTCTGACTCAGGTTTTGAATGGCCTACAGGCAAACCTAAGCGGCGATTTGCTTGCCATTGATATTCACCAGGCCATTGATTACCTGGGTGAGATTACCGGGGAAATATCGAACGACGAAGTGCTTGGCTTCATTTTCTCAAAGTTTTGTATAGGAAAGTAGTCTACCTTACCCGCATTTCCACAAAAACGGGCAAATGATCCGATGGAAACCTCTGCCTAAAGGCATCGTCGATATGGGCATGCCTTAAAATGTCAATTTTACTGCTATCAACAAAGCAATAGTCAATCCTATCGGTAAGCGGGCTACCATAATCGAACCCGTTCCAGGTACCCACTGGACCGTAGTGCCCAATTGGTGATAAATCGTATGTATCGGCAAAGTTTGATGTTACTGGAACTAATGAGCTATCTGTAGGAATCATATTGAAATCGCCGGTTATGACTACCGGCAAACCATCGGCAATTGCTGTAATCCGGTTTACCAGTAGTCTGGCTGAATTTTTGCGGGCTTCCTTTCCCATGTGGTCAAAGTGGGTGTTGAACAGGGCAAAGGTTTTTCCGCTTATCCTATCCTTAAAAATTGCCCATGTGCAAACCCTTTTACAGGCAGCATCCCAGCCTAGTGAAGGGGTATCGGGGGTTTCCGATAACCAAAACGTTTTACTGAATAGCAGTTCGAACCTCTGGGTACTGTAGATGATTGCCGAGTATTCACCTAGCGTATCGCCATCATCGCGGCCCACTCCAACAAAACCATAACCGTTGAGCATCCCCGTTATATCAAGCAGCTGATGATTAAGCGCTTCCTGAACGTTCAGAATATCGATATTGTAAAACTTAACCATTTTAGCAACATGTTCCTTACGGTAAGGCCATGCATTCAGCTCATCGGCGGTGTTATCGAACCTTATGTTAAAACTCATCACCCTAAAACTATCGTTTTTGTTCGAACTGCAGCCAACAGAAAGTAGTGCAATAAACAAAACAGCAATACTGATATTGCTAAGCCTAAAATTTATCATGGTTTCCAGAATTTTTCAATTTAATTCCTTAAAAATACATCAATTTTATTCCATTTTTACTATAAAACTTGATTTTTTTAATGGTTGATTTGTATATTGTGAAGCATATTAATAACATCCATGATAAGCTTTATACTTAACGACAAACCTGTAAACACCTCATGTAACCCGGGAATGAGCTTACTGGATTTTATCCGTTACGAGTCAAACCTACCCGGGACAAAAATTGGGTGCAGGGAGGGCGATTGCGGTGCCTGCACAGTGCTTATAGGCGAACTTACAAACGATACAGTTGAATACCGAAGCGTTACATCGTGTTTGTACCCATTAATTAACGCTCACGGTAAGCATGTTGTAACCATTGAGGGTATCAACTTAAGCAATACGCTTAGTCCGGTTCAGCAGGCTATGGCCGATAATGCCGCAACCCAGTGCGGATTTTGCACTCCCGGATTTGTTATGTCGTTCACCGCATTTTGCATGAACCACGAAACTCCTACTACTGAGCGTGCCATTGAGGCAGTGGCCGGAAACATATGTAGGTGTACCGGATACAAATCCATAGAGCGGGCTGCAGCCGATATTGCAAGGGTAATGCAGGAAAAGAGCATATCGAACCCCGTTGGATGGCTTGTTGGCAAAGGCTATCTTCCCAACTACTTTCTGGAAGTTCCAGGTAAACTTAAACAAATTATGGCTTTTGTTGATGAAACCCTTAGCACCTCGCAGGTGATAGCCGGAGGAACCGACCTTATGGTTCAACGCCCCGAGAGTATCTACGAACAAAAAGTAAAATCGACCTTTGACGGACATCTCCCCAATGAAATTACATTAAACGATTGCACCTGTACCGTTGGCGGTGCAACCCGGGTGAGTGAACTGATTGCTTCAGCAGAGCTGATGGAGCGTTTCCCTCATCTAAAGGAGTACCTGATGCTGGTTTCGTCGGAGCCCATCAGGAACATGGCTACCATTGCGGGAAACATTGTGAACGCCTCGCCAATAGGTGATTTAAGTGTGATGCTATTGGCATTAAATGCTCAAATAACCTCGGTTTCCGATGGCAAAACGCGCCAGCAACCGTTAAACCAGCTCTTCAAAGGCTACAAGCAACTGAACCTGAATGCTGGCGAGGTAATTCAGTACATCACCTTTGAGCTGCCAAAGAGCACTACTCAATTCAGCTTTGAAAAGGTAAGTAAACGAAAATACCTTGATATTGCAAGCGTAAACAGTGCAATGCTTATTGAAGTCGAGAACGGGAAGGTAAAAAAGTGCCGGATATCGGCAGGTGGGGTTGCCCCAATCCCTTTATATCTGCACCAAACATCAAACTATCTTTCTGGTAAGGAAATCAATTCACAATCTGTAACCCAAGCAATAACAATTATGCACGATGAGATATCGCCCATTAGCGATATCCGTGGAACCGCAGAGTATAAGAAGTTGCTGTTAAAACAGCTTTTCCTGGCACACCTGCAAAGGTTTTTGGGAAAACAGTTTGAGCAGATTTTTTAAGGTTAACAGTGATGAAAAATATCGATACCATAGGTCATGTAACGGGAAAATCGGTTTACCTCGACGATATCCCAACCATTTCGGGTACATTGCATGCAGCAGTTGTAGGCTCAGCCATTGCCCACGGTAAAATTTTAAAGGTTGATACCACGGAGGCACTAAGGCTGGATGGCGTGGTAAAAGTCATCACCTGCACCGATATTCCGGGCGAAAACCAGATTGGAGGGATAGTTGAGGACGAAACCCTGCTTGCCGAGGACGAAGTCCACTACCAGGGTCAACCCATAGCTGTGGTTATTGCAAAAACCGAGCGCGACGCCCACAAAGCAGCCAAAATGGTTCGGATTGATTACCAGGAACTGGAACCGGTTACCGACCCACGCATTGCAAAGGAAAAGGGGTTACTGCTCATACCACCCCGATCCTTCAGCATGGGTAACCCCAGTGAGGTTTGGAGCCATTGTAAATACATTGTGGACGATAGCATTGAGTTGGGCGGACAGGAACACCTGTACATTGAAACCCAAGGAGCTTACGCCTACCCCGTTGAAGGTGGCTATATTAAGGTTCACTCATCGACCCAGGGGCCTACAGCCGTTCAAAAAACGGTTGCTCGTGTTCTAGGATTACCCATGAACCTTATTGAGGTTGATGTGGTTAGGCTTGGTGGTGGTTTTGGGGGCAAGGAGGATCAGGCTTCAGGATTTGCTGCCATGGCTGCACTTGCTGCTCATATTACCGGCAAACCGGTAAAACTGGTTCTACCCCGTCACGACGATATGCGAATGACCGGAAAACGTCACCCATACAGCGGCGATTTCAGGATTGGGCTAACCGCTGACCTCAAGATATTGGCCTTTGAAACAACCCTGTACCAAAACGGCGGCGCCGCAGCCGACCTCTCGCCAGCCATTATGGAGCGAACGCTCTTCCACTCCACTGGTTCATACTATATCCCTAACACGCGAGTAACCGTGTATAGCTGCAAAACCAACCTTCCACCCAACACAGCCTTTCGTGGTTTTGGTGGGCCCCAGGGTATGTTTGTAATTGAAAGCGCTATTGCTAAAGCAGCCGAAACCATTGGCGTAAGCGCCATTGAAATCCAAAAGGCAAACCTGCTAAAAGAGAACGATGAATTCCAGTACGGGCAAAAGGCCGAAAACGTAAATGCCCGTAAATGCTTTGCCCTTGCATCGGAAAAGTTTGACCTTGAGAATCTCCGTAAATCCATTGAGAATTACAACCAAAACAACAAGTACAGCAAAAGGGGCTTGGCTGTTATGCCGCTCTGCTTTGGCATATCGTTTACCAACACAGCAATGAACCAGGCCCGCGCCCTTGTTCATATTTACCAGGATGGCAGCGTTTCAGTAAGCACGGGAGCCATTGAAATGGGACAAGGTGTGAACACCAAAATGGCGCAGGTAGCATCCATTCTGCTGGGGATTGATATTAGCCGGGTAAAGATTCATTCTACCAATACAACAAGGGTTGCAAACACTTCACCAACGGCTGCCAGTAGCGGTGCCGACCTGAACGGCAATGCGCTACGAATAGCCATTGCTGCCCTAAAAAAACGATTGCTTAAGGTAGCCGCTGAACTACTGGAATGCAGCGATGATGAGCTGACCATTGAAAACGAAACGGTTATCCGTAACGGTGAACCCACAGCCCTGAAATGGAACGAACTGGTTAAAAAGGCGCACCTGAAAAGGGTTGCGCTAACTGAGAACGGTCACTATGCCACTCCGGTTATCTACTTTGATAAAACCAAGGAGAAGGGACACCCCTTTGCCTACCATGTTTATGGGACAGGAGTTGTTACTGTAACGTTGGACTGCATCAGGGGAACCTATACCATTGATGATGTTTACATTGTACACGACTTTGGCAATAGCATCAACCCACTGATTGACCTTGGGCAGGTTGAGGGTGCTGTAGTGCAAGGGATAGGATGGCTAACCCTTGAGGAGTTAGCCTTTGACCCCAAGGGCCGATTGCTTTCCAATAGCCTATCCACCTACAAGGTACCCGATATTCACTTTGCACCCAAAAGCATACAGTGCATCCCGCTACCCACCAATGGTCCGGAACTGGCAGTACTACGTTCAAAAGCCATTGGCGAACCGCCATTTATGTACGGCATAGCAGCCTACTTCGCCATTCACAATGCCATTAAGGCCTTTAACCCAAGCTATAGCATAAAGCTCACTGCACCCCTAACCCCTGAAAGGGTTTTAATGCATCTGTACCAGTAGAGGTAGTGTTTAGTGTTTAGTGTTTAGTGTTTAGTGTTTGGTGTTTTGTATTGACCCCCTTTAAACTGGACTAATTTCCAAAGGGTTTAGAACTGAAGAATCAAAAATACTATTTTTGTTTG
>NZ_JBBFKU010000060.1:0-10032 GCF_037481895.1 Tenuifilum sp. | reverse complement strand
AGAACAAGTTTTAGGTTTACAATAAAGGTTAGTAAATTTTCAACAGGGCTAATATATGCTAAAGAATGCAAAAAAACAAGCGGTGGGTTAAAATAATTTAATAGTTACTCTCTATCAGAATGATGCCCTCCTAATAAAGCATACAACAAAACAACTAGTTCGAAAAGATGCTACATCCCCATATTGTCAACAGTACTATTAAGAGGTGATCTTTTCCTGATTTAACTATCAGCAGAAGTAATTAAATTGTATATCCATTGGTTTAAAGAATATGTGATTGAGAAACCTTTATTGAAATCTGCCATAAGGTCATATGGTCGTTGGTTTGCAAGGCCAATAAGGTTTTCCTAATTAAATTGAAGTCTTAGTATGATACATTAGCATTACAACTATGAGATGGGTAAAGGTGAACACTCCCCTTTACCCTATTCTAATCTTTCTTTAGGATCATCGCTCCTGTAATTTGCCAATTTAACTAATTAATCCAGCAGTTTACAAATTTCGTATCTTGACGAACGCTTGTCGCTAATAATTGTAGTTAAACTTGAAATTTGGGTATATCAAATTAAAATCAGCTGCAATATCTTCGTGCTATTTTTATTAACTTAGCAAAAACTTAAAAGAGTAAAAATATGATAAAAAAGTCACTACGATTTTCATCAACATTGTTAATTACTTTTATGGTAATTAATAATTGTTTTGCCCAAGAAAACGTCAATGTTAAGGTTTCAAGAAATGAGAATATTGTAGATATCTCTGCCGAAAAGAGCTATGTACTTCTTTACAACGAACCCCTTGACGGGAGAATAACATTTAGCGACAAAACTTATGCTAAAGCAAAACTAAACCTCAACCTACTAACAGATGAAGTGCTATTCATCACTCCGGAAAATGAGCTGCTCCCAGTTGCCAATCAGGATCAAATAAGTTTTTTTTCAATTGGTAAAGATTTATTCTTTAAAACATCCAATGGAACAGTTCAGGTAGTAGCAAATATAAACGATATTCAGCTTGGAATGGTTCGTGGATTTAAAACCGTAAACATTGATAAGGGTGGAGCCTACGGAATGTCATCTTCAACTTCTAGCGTACAGCAAGCCTCTTCGTTACTGGAAACAGGCAACAGGATTATTGCTTCAAGCTTAACCGTAAACCAAAAAGTTGAGCTGGGGTACTATGAAAAATGGTACTTAATAAACAAAAGCAAATTTTACCCAGCGACCTTAAAAAATTTCTCTAAGATCTTTAAAATTGATAAAAAAGAGTTAGAAACTTATGTAAAAACTGCAAACATTGACATTAACAAGAAAGAAGATTTGATAAGTTTAATGAACTATTGTACTGCCAGATAATTTTCCTAATAATACTTAATAAAAAAGTAGGTCATAGACCTACTTTTTTTATTAAGAACAACATTAAACTATGGTATAAATAATTTTAGCGCATAGTTTTTACCCTGGAAAACAACTTGCACAATATAAATTCCTTTTTGAATATCTGAAATATTAAGTGAGATACGATGACTGCCTGTATTCTTTTGGAAATTAAAACTTTTTACTAAAGTTCCATCAATTGATACTATACTAATAATTCCAATACCAGGCTCATCATGGTTAAGCTCAACAACTAAAGACCCATCATTAACAAATGCACTTAAAACACTTTTAACATTCAAAGGTACATCATCGGTAGAAGTTTGCTTTAATACCTGAATTAGTATGGATTTTTCAAAAGATAAGCCAGATAAATCGGTAGCCTTAACCACAATTTCCCATAGCGGAGTTTGACTATAATACAAAACATTAGTTGTTACTAACGAATCTGTTTTAACTGTAAATGGAACATCACCAACCTCACCATCAATCCCGGGTGCTCCGTGAACCTCAAAAGTATGGCTATCGTTAGGGGTTTCATCGGACGCCACAAGTTTACCTACAAACTCACCTGCAGGTTTGTTTTCATAAACGGTGTTATTAGAGATTTGAATATCGTGTGGTGAATGATTTCTGGGCTCAAAGTAAATTACTGCTTGTTGGTCATAGCTGAAATTGTAGCTACCCGGTGTCAACGATCCAATAGAATAGTATCCATTGTAACTTCCACTCCAACCCCAATTGAAATGAAACAACCCGTTTTGATTGACGCCATCCAGACAAAATGCATGTCCCGCTTGTCCATCGTTACCATCTCCTGAATAGTATATTGGCCTACCAGCCAATAGTTCACTGGTTAGAAGGGCTCTCCAATCCTCATCAGTATATGATGATTTACTTACTATTTTGGCTCTGCTTGTGTAATCAAAGTAGGTTTTTATAGCATATGGAACATTTTGTGAGTAAGCGCCAGAACCATCTGCACCATAGTTCATGTTTACAGAAACCCCAAGATGATATAGTAGTTTAGCAACATGTTCATTGGCAGTTGTTGCAGGCATTAAATCCCAATTGTATTCATGCTGAGAGTAGTTTACGTATTGGTTTCCATACGTGGGATCGGTGTAGGAGTGCTCACCATATCCCCTTGTTGGGTGTTTGAAAACACTCATACATTGAGCCATAGCCACTGCAACACAACCAGCGTAAGCGTGACCACCAGGACCTTTTGGATCGGCAGGGCAATATTCATTCCATCCTGCACTCTGGTTCCAGTTTACTTGAATTAATGGTTCTACGCTTTCACCTTTGCTTTTTTGGTAGTAATTTATGCTCCACGAAGGATGCATTTTATCGGTTTTTGAGCTAATAGCATGACTTATTTCATCAGCATATCCCTGAAACCAAAAATAAAAAGGTACCGATTTTACCTCCTCAACATTAAAATATCCATAAGTAGAATATGCTAACACCGATTGTACTCTATCGTCGGCTGAGAGAAGCACCCAGCCTTGTGGAATAAAATTCACTACATATGTTAAGGGAACCTTACCAGCATTTAATACTTTGATATTTTCAAGGCTAATTGCTTTGCCTCCATTCAGTGATATAAACTCATAGGCAAATTTTTGAGCAGTAGCCATATCAACTGGCTTACTAACTGCCATTAAGGCCAATGCCTGTAGAATTAAAAACGTAGTAAATCGTTTCATGTTTTTTTTGCAAAAATAAAAAAAGGGAGGAATATTCCTCCCTTTTGCAAATTAATAATTATTAAAATCTCTTTCCAAAAGTTTCTATTGATAATTCATTAGACTGGTTATTAGTACCCTTTGATCCCTTTGTCCAAGCTGATGTATTAAACCTATTAAGCCAACCACGAACTGTTTCATCATCAGATAAAAAGTAAAATCCCCAGCCATCTAAATTAAAGTTGCCAGCTGAACTAATGTGCCCAACTACATCATCAGTGGAGAATCTGTTAGCGAAATACACCCAGCCTTCCTTTCCACTTACTGTTGTTTTAAATAATGGCTGCCAATCAGGAACTGAAATTGTTCCAAAGTCGCCATCAAAAGTACCGCTGATAGGAGCATCTTCAGTTAAGCTATAATAATTCTTAACAAAATCTTTGATCAGAACTTCTGTCCCTCCTTTTGCAACATCAATAGATGCGTTATAAGTACCAGCAGGATTGCCACTATTGTCAACTAGGTCAACACTGTAACTAGCAGTAATTAAGCTTACGTCATAACCATATGAAATAAACCAGCTCTTTGCTCCAAATGCAATGGCTGCACTTGCGTTTCCATATGAATTACGGAACATACCCTCTGCAATGCTGAATGTTACAGTCTCACCATAAACAGGTGTTCTGGGCAAGGTGATTTGAACCAAAGTATCGTTAACAATTGCCACATTGGCTTTGGGTACTTCAATATCAATTGTAGTACCTGCCGATTTATAACGTACAATAACCTTGGTTTGATCGTACTGTGGAGTTTCCGATGATAAGGGGAAACGCATTTTTATGGGATAATCAAGGGTAATTTTCATACCGGTATCGGAAGTAACTTCCTCCTCAGGCAGTATTTGTTGTGCAGAAGTACTTGCAAAAATATTCCTCCAGTAAATACCTACAAGGCTAGAACCAGAGATACCACTGGTTACTCCATCGTACTTATTGCCTGCCCTATCCAGAAAAGCATCAGCACCAATTGTGAGGAATACATACATTCCATTTAGCTGCTCGGACGCTTTCAAAGGTTGCTTAATTGTAACTACTTTGCCCTCAATTTTAATACTATCCTTTGGAACAGCTACCCAGCTAATAACACCTGAAACAGCATTGCGATAACCCATTTGGATATTGAATGTTTCAGATAATACCACAGGCTCGCTGAAGGTCAAATTAACAGAAAATGCTAAAGCTTGTTTTGCTGTACTCGAGATAGCAGGACTTACACCGCTAGTTAAATCGAGGGTTGGTTTGTAATTATCGCTAGTGGTAAAAGCATCTGTTGTTGCAATTGTACCAAGTACACCATCGGTATTAACCGGTAAAGCAAAAACCTTATATGAGGTATTTTGAACCAAACCGGTAACCTTAACGGAGCCGCTATACGGATCTTCGCTTAGAACATACTGTTTCTTAAAAACAGCACCCGAAGTGCTCAAATTGAGCATAGTGGAGGCTTGAGGAGCAGCAGTATTATCGTCGCCTGCTAGCACTATAATATATATTCTACCCTTATCGCTTAAGCTGTAATTAATTACAGCGGAAGAATCCTTTATGGTGTTAACCTCAACTGTAGCAGTAATTGGCTGTTTGAGCGTTGAAGTTGAAAACTCTTTCTCCCAATCCTGCTCACAGCCCGTTATTGCAAAGGCAAATAAAGCCATCATTGCAACGGGCATAATGCTAATCAATCTATTTTTTATTTTCATAGCTATTCAATTTATTAAAAAAAACTAGTTTTTAGTAAGCACAACACCTGTAAGCATATAATTGTACCACCCAGCTGCTGAAGTGCCTGCTGCATCATTATAGACATGCGATCCAAAATCATCCTTTATGGTCATTGAACTCTTATCGGCAGCGATTTCAACTGTAATATACCCACCCTGTGGGATAAAGTCATCCCCTGTAGGTCCGTAGTAACCCTCGAGCCTTACCAAAGGATAGGTTGATGACTTATAAATCTCCTGCATTACAGGGATACGGATTTCCGACATGTCGTCATTAACAATACCGTAGACATCAAGGTTTGTTCCACTGGGTACTAGATTTTGAATCCAAACCTTTTTAACGTCGCTGGCATCTTTTTTAAGAGTAACCGCCCACTGTGTATTACCATTGAAGTAACTTACACCTACAGCAGTATAGTCTCCAAGAATAGGAGTAAGAGGATGATCCTTATCGCTAATGGTTACCTTACAGGAATTTTGGGCACCAATCTGAATGCTTGATTCCTCGGAAAGAGTTATTGTAAAATCGAGATCTCCGGTATATACACCTGGCTTATTAATAAGCTCAATTTCAATGTTTCTAACTCTATTTGTAGCATCGAATGTGAGTGTTGCGGTAGGGTCAACCAACCTGTAGTTCTCATCCAGTTTAGCCTTGCCATCCGTTACAGTATATTTTACAGTGGCATTGACACCACTTACCGAGACAACAGTAACAGGAATAGTAACTGTACCTTTGTCCTCATCAAAAGATGCAGAGCTCAAATTTAGTTTAACGAAGGCATTGCTATCGTCAAACTTTGGCAACTCATTCTTATTACAAGCAGTAAAAAGAATTGCCAAAATTGGAATTATAAACAGTATCTTTTTCATATCAAACACAAATTTTAGTAACCAGGATTTTGAACAAGATTCGGATTAACATCAATTTCGCTGGCTGAAATTGGGAGTGCCCAGCGATAGTCAGGGAAAGGTATGTCCTTGTTATTAAGGTTTGTACCAGTATAGTCGGTACGAGTCATACCTCTACCTGTACGAGCATAATCAAACCAAAGATGTCCTTCAAATGCTAACTCTTTACGGCGCTCAATAAAAATGTCGTTCTCAGTAACACCAGTATATAGAGTAGCACCTCTGTTTGCTACTACTGCATTAACATCATCGAGGGCAGTTGTACCAGCAACAGTAGCGCCATGAACAATAGCTTCAGCTCTATTAAGGTACATTTCCGATAGGCGAATAACAATCACGTTGTTTAAGTCAGGAGTAGCTTTACCTTTACCAGGGTATTTCAAGGTCCAGAAAAGATTTGGAACATCGCTAACACCTTTAAACAATTCACCACGAACATCACCAGCCTCATAAAGGTTTACAAGATCGTTACTTGCAGCAACGTCGGCATAGCCATCAGGGTTTGTCATGTAAGCAGGTCCTTCCCAGTAACCATCGTACGAGTTGGCCTTGTCGCCATAAATTTCAAAAATAACTTCACCTTTTGAAGGAACATCTTGTCCCCAAACCTGCTTGTACTCAGTTTTAGTCCATAGTTTATAGTTAGAATTATTTATAACCTTTGTGGCATAGTCAGCAGCTTCCTGCCATTTACCCATGTATAAATAAACCCTACTTAGTAATGCCTGAATAGCAGGTTTAGTAGCGTAAGCATAAGGATCTGTACCTGAACGTTTGTAATTATCAGCCATCAAGGCTTCGGCATCAAGAAGATCCTTAACAATGTTGTCAAAAACAACACCTACCTTATCGCGAGCAGGTTTACCAGCAGGATCAGTTTTAAAAATGTATGGAACGCCAAGCGATTCTTTATCATAGGTGTAAGGTTGAGCGTATAGTCTAACCAGGTCAAAATGTGAAAGAGCCCTGAGGAAAAGACACTCTGCTTTAATATTATTAACCTGTTGCTGGGTAACGCCATTAACACCAACCTTGCTATCGGCGTTTTCCAATACATTATTAACTGCAGAAATAACATAGTAAGCAAACCCCCAAAGACCCGAGGTAGCATTTTTGTTATAGTTCAGCTCATAAGGTATAGTGTACCTACCCGATGTGTACTCGGATTGAGTAGGTCTCTTACCATTGCCTGAACGAAGTTCAGCATCAAAAACAAAACCTGGTCCGTACCATGTAGTGCTGGCAAGTGGAGAATATGCACCAGCTACTGCTTTATCTAACCCTTCAAAGGTAGATAGGGTTATCTCTGTACTCTGTGTGAGTTTGGGCTCTTGAACCAAAAAATCTTCACAGCTTGAAAGCAAGAGTACACCGAGTAAAACAAATAGTATTTTTTTCATAATTCGCATCTGTTAACTAGTTAGAATGAAATTTCAATACCACCAACTATTGATTTTGTCATGGGGTAAATACCAAATCCCATACCATCAACACCTCTTTCAGGATCCCAGAAATCAACATCGTGGAAAGTATATAAGTTGTATGCACTAACATATACGCGTGCACTAGCAAATTTAACTTTATCAATCACCTTTTTAGGTAAAGTGTACGACAGAGTAATATCTTTTATACGAAGGAAATCACCTTTTTGTAACCAGCGCGAAGAACTTGCATTATATGAATTTGAGGAATTACCAGCGTATGGAATTGGGTTTACACCAGTATCGCCAACCTTTTTCCAGTAATTCAAAAGTGAAGCGTTTTGGTTCATCGACATTTGGCTACCATCGGACATCAGGTAACGATTTTCGAATATGGCAATATAGTTACCACCTTTAAACTCAAGGAAAGTAGACAAAGATAAGCCTTTCCATGTAATAGAAGTATTGAAACCACCTGTAAACTTAGGCTCAGGGCTTCCTTTATATACTCTGCGAGCTTTACCAAAGTCACTAGTTAATTTTCCACTTTCATTATACCAGAGTGCTTCACCATTAACAGGGTTCACACCGTAGTAATCGTAAACATAAAACTGATAGAATGATTTACCTACTACATGTCTTAACCTTGCATCGCCAGCTGTAAGAAATTCATTACCACCCAAGTCAAGAATCTCAGACCTATTGAAAGCAATATTAAATCCTGCATTCCAATTTAAATCTTGACTGCGAATAATATCACCATTTAACTGGAACTCAATACCTTTATTTTCAAGCGAACCAATATTCAAGAAGTTAGAAGAGAAACCTGTTGTTTGAGGCACCTTTTTATCAAGGAGCATATCTTCAGTTTTTCTCTTATAAACATCAATTGAACCAGAAATACGGTTCTTTAGAAAAGCAAAATCGATACCTGCATTTAAGGTTTTATTAGTTTCCCATGTTAGATTAGGGTTGCTGGGGCTTGAAGGTAACATCCCGTTAACTCCATTATATACAGTGCTAGCGTAAACACCATAAGCTCTATATGGAGCAATGTTATTATTACCATTCACACCATAACTAACCCTTACCTTAAGCAAGTCAAGAATTTCAACCTGTTTCATGAATTCTTCGCTTGAGATGTTCCAAGAAACACCTGTTGACCAGAAAGTTCCCCATGTATTGTTTTCACCAAACAGTGAACTACCATCGCGACGAATTGAAGATGATAGGAAATACTTCCCTTTGTAATTATATTCTAAATTACCAAAAAATGAAAGCAAGGTGCGTGTATTAAATGAATAATCGGTTTCATCGGCAGCAGGAGTACTTGTTGAAGGATAAGGAATATTTGGATCCACATCAGGTGAGTAAATATACATACTATTGTAATCCAACTTCATAGCCTCCTGTCCAGCAAGTAGTTTTAAGAAATGAGCCTCATTAAAGGTATTGCTATAAGTAATTGTGTTTGATGTAGTTAACTGAACATACTGCGATTTAGAAGTTTGCAAAGTACCAGTGGTTTTATTCCATCTTGCCTTAGGACTCCAGTACCTACGGCCTTCACCAAAAGTTGTTTCCAAACCATTGGTTGTCCTAAAAGTAAGACTCTCAATAGGTTTCCACTCTAAATAAATATTTGAAGTAGTTCTATATTGCTTCTCCCACTGATCATCATATTCAGCTGTTGCTCTAGGATTTGTCCTATTGTTCTCAGGAATGTTGATATTGTGAGTACCATCAGCATTATACTTAGGAGTCCATGGCAATATGGTCATGCCAGCAAAAATTGGGTTTGCATAGTATAAACTTTGCATTGGAACGTCGTTTGCATCGGTAAATGCCAAGTTAATACGAGCACCAGTGCTTAGGGTTTTTGTCAACTTGTAATCGGCATTAATACGTCCAGTTATTTTTGTAAAGTCAATGCCATAAAAAACGCCTTGATTTTTTTGGTAAACCAAAGAATTGTAATATGAACCCTTGTTATTACCTCCAGTGGCATTTACTTCAAGTTCTTGTGACAAACCTGGACGGGTAAAATGTGCCATCCAGTTAGTTTGAGGTAGAGCAAGTAATGATTTAGGCCTATAGTATGCTCCAGTAGGATCATCAGGATCTAGACCAGCATTAATAATAGCAGTTCTTTCGTATTCCAGTAACTGCTGCCCATTCATGATTTTGTAATTATTATCGTTTGCCAACATTGATGTTCCAAATTTTGCACGAACATTAAATTTGGCAACACCTTCTTTACCGCTTTTAGTAGTTACAAGGATAACACCATTAGCAGCACGTGAACCATAAATTGAAGCAGCTGCTGCATCCTTTAATACTGTTATAGATTCAATATCATTAGGGTTAATTGAAGCAATAGCGTTACCTGTGTTTGTAAAATAAGTTTGGTCGCCAGTCATCACGGGTATTCCATCTACAACCCAGAGTGGTTCATTACCAGCATTGATAGAAGAAATACCACGAATACGAATATTCATATTTGCACCAGGCTGACCTGAAGACGAGGTAATTTGAACACCGGCAAGTTTACCAGCCAAAATTTTATCAACAGATGTTGTTGGTGCGTCAGCAATGGCCTCACCCTTAACAGTTGAAACTGAACCAGTTTTGGCCTGAGCCTTAACAACACCATATGCAACTACAATTACCTCATCTATCTGCTTCGATTCGGGTTTCAAAACCACATCGATTACACTGCGGCCAGCCACAGCAATATCCTGTGTTTCGTACCCCACGAAGCTGAAGGTGAGGGTTTGAGCATTAGCGGGTACAGCAAGTTCATACTTACCATCTACACTGGTAGTAGCACCAATGGTAGTACCCTTTACGAACACTGA
>NZ_JBBFKU010000059.1:0-10114 GCF_037481895.1 Tenuifilum sp. | reverse complement strand
CAAACAAAAATAGTATTTTTGATTCTTCAGTTCTAAACCCTTTGGAAATTAGTCCAGTTTAAAGGGGGTCAATACAGATAGCAAAAACACCAAACACTAAACACTAAACACTAAACACTAAACACCCCTGTGACTGCATACTAATTTTCTCGCTACCTTTCTAAACTCCCTTTTTATTTTCAAAAGATTTATCCTAATTTTATTGAAAATTTCATTGAATGGCGTACTCGTTTGATTCATATAGGGTTGATATTCTTCAGAGGCCTTTTGTTCGTTCCGATGGCTTTACCACTAAGCAAACCGCAAAAATTGAACTGTTCAATAGTAAGGGTGTTTTAATAACAACATTAAGCCTGGGCATCCCTGAAATGGCCGATGTTTATGAGCGTATCGGGAAAATGGAACCCGTTAACCTCGATTACTGTTACATTCAGGGATTCTCCACAATTGCCTGCAAGCGATACCTCCAAATTGACAAAGCGCAACCTTTGCCTGTTGCTCAGTTTACAGCCTGCAACAGTTTTTTCGATTCGCCAGTAAGTATCGATTTGTCATTATCCATTAGCGAAAAAGAGTTCGTTATTGATGAATCGTACGTGGTTACCGAACTTTTTGATTTTCACCTTTCGAATCTTTTAGGCTCTTTCCGTTTAACCAATTGTTATATAAAAGCGGCCAGGAGCAATTTTACCCAGGTCAGGTTTGAAGGGGAGCAGGTATCGTTTAAAAATACAATATTCGATGTGGGTGTTAAGGATTTTCAGGACACCTCATTTGGTAGTGGCGAGGCCATTCTCACTAATGTTGATTTTGGCGATGGCGATGTATCGTTCATTAATGCTGAGTTCAATAATTCCGATGTCGATTTTAGGGTGTGCCGGTTCGGCGCGGGTAAGGTCGATTTTCATTATGCCCGATTTGGCGGAGGTGGTGTATCGTTTGAACGTGTTGACTTTGGTAGTGGGCGAGTCGATTTTCGTGCTGCCGAATTCCGTGCTGGTCGAACCTCGTTTAACCGTGCCTCCTTCCATGAGGGGGAGTTGAACTTTGAGGGTGCCGAAACGCCAAAGGGTAAGCTTACTTTCAAACGCGCAGCATTTGGAAACGTTATCCTTATTTTCGATTTATACCAGGGGGTAAAATCCGAAATCGTTTTTGAGCGCTCGTTATTTAGCCAAAACATTAGCTTTTCCGAGGCGCAGATTGGTAAGCTAATTTTCTCCGATTGTCAGTTCAATTCTACGGTTAACCTACATGTAAAGCAGAGCGACGAAATTAGTTTAGCCGGCTGCACCATTCGCGATATAGTTGAATTTTATACCCATGGCGATCCACCCAGAATCAGTAGCTTAAACCTGGCAGGTGTTCGATTGCTGGGGCAAATCTATATCGATTGGGACGCCAATGGCGTTCGTAGCTTGATTTACTCTCAGGGTTGTACTACAGTTGCCGAGAAGGCTGAACAGTTCCGAATTCTCAAGGAAAACTTTAATGCCCTTGGAAAGTACGACGAGGAGGATGCTGCCTATGTTGAGTTTAAACGATGCCATATGAGAGCTTTGCTCTTGAGTTCAAATATGCAAGGCAAGCTGAGGCATTTTATCAATAGGATTATTTACTGGGCAAAGAAACTGCTTTTCGATTACATGGGTCTTTTTGCCACCTCGCCCCAGCGCGTAATTTTCAGCATTTTGGTGGTTTATGTCATATATAGTCTGCTCTATATTGCTATAATGGGTTTGGGTTGGGGGCATATTATTGCAACATCGGCCAGTGGCGATCAGTTGGGGATAGTTGCCCGTGGTTTTTACTTTAGCGTGGTTACCTTTTTCACCATTGGCTATGGCGATTTTGCACCATCAGGAATAGCAAGGTTTGTTGCCGGCACCGAGGGTTTTATGGGGGTGTTTCTGATGGCTTACTTTACTGTGGCCTTTGTAAGGAAAATACTCCGCTAACGCTTTAGTGTATGGTGTACAGTGTTCAGTTTACAGTGGTGGGTGATAGTTGATGGTTGATGTTTTTAGTATTTAGTGTTTTGTGTTTAGTGTTTGGTGTTTGGAAATTGAACACTGATTCCGCAGATTTGATGGATTTTCACTGTGTAGCACTGTGTTAAACTCCGTGTAACACTGTGAAACTAATTGGGTTCTTGGTTGTTGGTTGTGGTTGACGGTTGTAAGTAAAAGAGTGTCTATTACGAAACATTCCGAGTATTCCGACTCATTCCGAGTATTCCGACTCATTCCGACTTATTCTCACTTAAAGCCAAGCTTTTAACTTTTCACGTTTATCCTTTATCCTTTATCCTTTATCCTTAAACCCTTACTCCTCCCTCAGCAGATTT
This sequence comes from Tenuifilum sp., assembly GCF_037481895.1. NCBI lineage: Bacteria > Pseudomonadati > Bacteroidota > Bacteroidia > Bacteroidales > Tenuifilaceae > Tenuifilum > Tenuifilum sp. The sequence continues at coordinate 7,767 of NZ_JBBFKU010000059.1, read as the reverse complement.
GGGCGTAACCGTTTGGTTCGCTCATAGGCCTGTTCCATTTGCCACTTCTCAATCTCCTTAAAATTACCAGATAGTAAAATTTCGGGTACCTTCCAGCCATTAAATTCAGCGGGCCTAGTGTAAACTGGCGGAGCAAGTAGTCCGTCCTGAAACGAGTCGGTTAGTGCCGATGTTTCATCGGAGAGCACGCCAGGTACAAGGCGAACAACGCTATCAACAATAATGGCAGCTGCCAGTTCTCCCCCCGAAAGCACATAGTCGCCAATGGATATTTCACGGGTAATAAGGTGTTCGCGAACACGGTGATCAACCCCCTTGTAATGGCCGCATAGTATAAGAATGTTTTCCTTGGTACTCAGGGTGTTTGCCAGTTTTTGGGTGTAAAGTTCGCCGTCGGGAGAGGTGTAAATTATCTCGTCGTAATTCCTCTCGCTTTTAAGTTTTTCAATGGCTTTGTAAATGGGTTCAATCTTAAGTACCATCCCGGCATCGGGACCAAAGGCGTAGTCGTCTACCGTGCGATGCTTATCGGTGGTATAGTCGCGCAAATGGTGTAGGTTTATACTCACCAAACCTTTCTTTTGCGCTCGTTTTATGATGGAGTGGTTAAGCGGGCTTTCAATCAGTTCAGGGAGAACGGTGATAATATCAATTCTCATACTCATTGCTTTATTCTGCAAAAGTACTAAAAAGTTAGCGATTGGGGTTCAATGTCGTTTAGATAGCAGAACAGACATTACTTTTGTCATCCTGAGCGCAGCGAGGGATCTTTTGAATAGTGTGCAGTGTACAGTGTGCAGTTTACAGGGAAGATGGAGAGTAGTGATTGGTTTTTAGTGTTTCGTGAAATGCTTTTTTCACTATCAACTATCAACCATCAACTGTCAACTCTTTGTCATCCTGAGCGGCCTGTCCCGCCTTAGCGGGGAGCGAAGGGGCTCTATTCATCTTTCGTTGTTATGTTTCAGCGGAGTCTATCCCTATTTATATCGGGACTCAATATGACAAACAACCTTAACTAAACGACGTTGTATTGGGATTGTTTGCTCTGAATTCTGCATGCATTGTTTACTTTAAAATATCAACCCACAAGTAAATCGCATGTTAATACAATGCGCATGTTATTTAAAAATATTCATGATTTCCCGAGGCGTTTTAGTGTCATGTTGACATAGTAATTTTATATTTATATGACATAATGGCTTGTTTTTCTGTATGGCACACTATTAGCTAGCTGTTAAATGTGAATGTGAATATCAACTTTAAAAATGATAATACTATGACACTTTTAAGTTTCTACAACCCGCTTGCCTCAAGGAGGACAGGGGTGGATATTGAGAGGATGTTCGATAGCTTTGTTAAATCGGCCGGCGAAATGGCTAATGCCAGGCTCAGCTATCCAGCCGTAAATATCTATGAGGAGCCAGAGCGCTTCCGTTTGGAGGTTGCTGCTCCCGGATACCAAAAGGACGATTTTAAGGTAAGTATCGATAACGATATGCTTAAGATTAGCGCCGAGAAGGAAAATAATCCTGTTGAAGGTGAGACTTATACCCGCTGCGAGTTCCTGACAGGCTCATTTGAGCGAACCTTTGTTGTTGGAAAGGCTATTGATACCAATAAGATTGATGCCCGTTACGAGAATGGCATCCTCACGGTTTTCCTTTCCAAGCGCGATGAGGCTAAGCCGCAAAAACCCAGAAGCATTAAAATTGACTAAGTATTTATATTGCAAATATTATCCAGCCCGAATCCTTTTAAATTCGGGCTTTTTTGTTTTACCAGTCAATTATTCTTTATTCTTTTACGTTAATTTGTTTGCGTTACGCCCGATTATATGTAATTTCGTAGGCAAAATTTTTTAAATACTGCTGATTTATAACCGGTTAAGTTTTGAGCTATGAATACTAATGAGCTGAACGATCCTAAGGATCAAAACCTCGAGAACATCGAGGGTACGATTGTATCTTCCAATGCCGGCAACCAGGATGTTGCTGATAGCGTGAACGATTTGGTCGATGTTAATGCTGACAAACCTTTGTCAATTTCCGATGAGGCTTACGATGAGGAGCCCAACGATGAGGAACTGAAACCCCTTGAAATGGACGACGAACATGTCGATTTTGATGAGGAGGATGAGGAAGAGACCGAAATTGACGAGGAAGACGATGAGCCCCATGTGGACTACTCAAACCTTTCAAAGGATGAGCTGGTTCAAACCCTGAAGGATTTAATCAATAACCGACCCGTTCAAAAAATCCGTCAGAAAGTTGAGGGTTTAAAGAGCATATTCTACCGCAAGCATAAGGCTGAGGTTGAAAAGCTAAGAAAAGAATTTGTTGACGCCGGAGGCGACCTTGAGCAGTTCTCGTTGCCCGAGGATAATGCTGAAATGCAGTTCAAGGAACTGCTAAAGCAGTATCGTGCCAAACGCGCTCAGTATAACAATCAGCTCGAGGAGCAAAAACAACATAACCTGGAGCAAAAACAGCAAATTATAGAGAAAATAAAGGATCTGGTTAACAGCACCGAGCCTGTTGGTAAAATCTATCAGGAGTTTAGGGATTTACAAAAGCAGTTTCTTGAAGTTGGCCCTGTTCCCCAGGCAAGTTTGAACGATTTGTGGAACAACTACCACCATCACGTTCAGGCCTTCTACGACTTTGTGAAGATTAGCAAGGAACTCCGTGACCTCGATTTCAAGAAAAATCTTGAAGCCAAAATCAAACTCTGTGAGCAAGCAGAGGAGTTACTTCTTGAGCCCTCGGTTGTTGTTGCATTTAAGAAATTGCAGAAACTCCACGAGCAGTGGCGCGAGGTTGGGCCAGTTCCACGCGAAAATCAGAATGAGATCTGGGAACGTTTCAAGGAGGCTACAACTAAAATAAACAAAAAGCATCAGGAGCATTTCGAAAGCATAAAGGAGCAGCAAAGAAAGAATCTTGAAGCCAAAGCTGAGCTATGCGAAAAGGCAGAGGAACTTGCCGCTCAAAATCCAAAGTCGGTAAAGGAGTGGAATAAATTATCAAAGGAACTAATTGAGCTGCAAAAACTATGGAAAACAATAGGATTTGCAACCAAAAAGGAAAACAATAAGGTTTTTGAGCGTTTCCGTAGCGCCTGCGACATTTTCTTCAACAAGAAACGTGACTTTTTCAAGGACATTAGAGATGTTCAGGTGAACAACCTACAGCTTAAAACCGAACTCTGCCTGCAGGCCGAGGCATTAAAGGAAAGCACTGACTGGAAAAAAACTACGGAAGATTTAATCAACCTTCAAAAACGCTGGAAGCAAATAGGTCCTGTTCCTCGTAAAAACTCCGATGAAATTTGGAAGCGTTTCCGCGCTGCCTGCGATTACTTTTTTGAGCAAAAGTCGAAGCATTTTGCATCGGTAGATAACTCTTATGAGGAAAATCTCAAGGCCAAGGAAGCATTGATTGCCGAGGTAGAAGCCTTTGAGTTTGGCGAGGATATGGAACAAAACCTTAACGCCCTCAAGGAATTCCAAAGACGCTGGACCGAAATAGGGTTTGTTCCTATCAAGGTAAAAGATGATGTCCAAAAGCGTTTCAGGGCTGCCATCAAAAAGCATTTCGATAAGTTAAATGCCCAGGAGGGCAAGAATAAGGTGGTGCGTTTTCAGGCTAAGCTTGAGGAAGCTAAGGCTAACCCTCGTGCCATGTCCAAACTCCGCCAGGATAGGGAACGCATGTTTAACCGCATGCGTCAGTTAGAAAACGACCTCACCGTTTGGGAGAACAACATCGGTTTCTTTGCTAAAACCAAAAATGCTGAGGCGATGATTGAGGAGGTTAAACGTAAAATTGAGCGGGCAAAAGAGGAAATTGCTGAACTGAGCGAAAAAATTAAGCTTATTGATAAGTTAGAACAGTAATACTTAAGGTCATGCCACAGTCCTCATCTACCAAATACATTTTTGTTACCGGAGGAGTTGCTTCCTCGTTGGGTAAAGGGATAATCTCCGCTTCGTTAGGTAAACTTTTACAGAGTAGGGGATACACTGTAACCATCCAGAAGTTGGACCCATACATAAATGTTGACCCAGGAACACTCAACCCATACGAGCATGGCGAGTGCTACGTTACTGAGGATGGAGCCGAAACTGACCTTGACCTCGGGCACTACGAGCGCTTTATCAGCTTGCCAACATCGCAACTTAACAATGTTACCACCGGTAAAATATACCAAACGGTAATCAGCAAGGAGAGGCGTGGCGATTACCTCGGCAAAACCGTTCAGGTTATCCCTCATATCACCGATGAAATAAAGCGCCGGATTAAGCTGCTTGGAACAAAAAATAAGCTTGATGTGGTTATTACCGAGATTGGCGGAACGGTTGGCGACATTGAGTCGCTGCCATACATTGAGGCTGTACGTCAGCTTAAATGGGAGTTAGGCCCAAATAATTCAGCTTTTATTCACCTCACTCTTGTTCCTTTCCTTTCCGCATCGGGTGAACTAAAAACTAAACCCACACAGCACTCCGTAAAGGAGTTGCTCGAGAACGGTATCCAGCCCGATGTGTTGGTGCTCCGCACTGAGAAGCATTTGAGCGACGATATCCGCCGAAAGGTAGCCCTTTTCTGTAACGTTGAACCCGAGGCGGTAGTGGAATCAATTGATGTTAAAACCATTTACGAGGTTCCACTATTGATGCTCAAGGAGAAGCTGGATTTAACCATACTCCGTAAGCTTAACCTCCCTGCATCGGAGCCTAAGCTCGACGACTGGATTAGCTTTGTTAACCGGGTTAAGAATCCCAGCCATCGCGTTAAAATTGGATTGGTTGGAAAGTACGTTCAGCTACCTGATGCTTATAAGTCAATCATTGAATCGTTCATTCATGCCGGGGCCGCCAACGACTGCAAGGTTGAGCTGGAGCTCATTCAATCCGAGGATATTGACGCTAGTAACCTTAGCGAGAAACTTGGTCATTTAAAGGGCATTCTGGTAGCACCAGGGTTTGGCCATAGAGGTATTGAGGGGAAAATTCTTGCGGTTAAGTATGCTCGTGAGAACAAAGTTCCCTTCCTGGGAATATGCTTGGGTATGCAGTGTGCAGTTATTGAGTTTGCAAGGAATGTCCTTGGGTTAACCGATGCCAATTCAACTGAAATGGTTCGAACTACGCCTTACCCGGTTATCGATCTAATGGAAGACCAAAAAGGGATAACCGACATGGGAGGAACCATGCGTTTAGGTGCATACCCATGTGTAGTGGCCAAGGGTTCAAATGCCCATAAGGCATACAAGAAACTTGAGATTAGCGAGCGCCATAGGCATAGGTATGAGTTCAATAATAGGTACTTTGAGCAGTTCCAGAATGCCGGAATGATACCAGTGGGCATTAACCCCGATACCAACCTTGTTGAAATTATGGAATTGTCCGATCATCCTTGGTTTGTTGGGGTTCAGTTTCACCCTGAATATAGCAGCACAGTCCTTAGACCTCACCCCTTATTTGTTGATTTTGTGAAAGCTGCAATAAATTTTAACAAATAAAGTAAAGTGTAAATGCTACCTTTGCACTCACTCCAATTTGTTGAATTTTAATTTTAAACTGAATAATATTTTTGAGATGGATAGGAATACGGTTATTGGTTTAGTGTTGATTTTTCTTATAATGATTGGCTTTGGTTACCTCACACAACCATCAAAGGAGGAGCGTGAGGCATACCAACGGAAAGCCGATTCAATTGCACGTGTTCAGGAAGAGGAGCACCAAAAACGACTTGCCGAAGAGCAGGCTAAAGCCTTACTTTCCGATAGTGCCAGGAAACAGGAGGCCATTGCTCAGTTCGGATTATTTTCCGATGCGGCAAGCGGCAGCAACAAGTTTATCACCCTTGAGAACGATCTGATGAGGGTTACCCTTACAGCTAAAGGGGGCCGTATTTACTCGGTAGAGCTCAAGAAATATAAAACATATTCGGGTGAACCGCTCGTGCTCTTTACTGGCGATGAAAATACATTTGGCCTTCAGTTCTGGGGCGATAATGTTGCCGTTAAAACAAACGATCTATTCTTTACCCCTCAAACAACCGATAGTATTATTACGGCTACCACCGACTCGGTTTCAGTAACCATGAGGCTAGCTGCAGGTGGTAATGCCTATATCGATTACATTTATACAATCAAGCCTGGTAGTTATATGCTCGGCTTCGATATCAAGTTTACTGGCCTGGAAAAGAATATTGGGAACCGTTTGGGTTACATCGATCTTATTTGGGATTCAAAGTTACTACGTCTTGAAAAGGGTTTGGAGAATGAGCGTAACTACACAACAATTGCCTATCAATTTTTTACAGGTGATTATGAGGAGTTCAGCTCTGGGAGCAAAGAGGATTCAAAGGAGCTGAATAACAAGATTAAATGGGTCGATTTTAAGCATCAGTTCTTTTCATCCATCATTGTAGCCAACGACCATTTTGTTAATGCCGATTTAAAGGCCGTTAATATTGACGATGGAAAGCATGTTAAGCAGTTTAGCGCCCGCTTGGCTTTGCCTTTCCAAAATAAGGAATCAGAAAGTATCGGTCTGAAATTCTTCTTTGGGCCCAATCACTATAAAACTTTAAAGTCATACAATTCGGGTTTTGAAAAGGTTGTTCCATTAGGCCGAAATATTATTCGCTGGATAAACAAGTATGTTGTTATCAATGTATTCGATTTTCTCAATCGTTACATTTCCAACTATGGTCTCATTATTCTACTGTTAACCATATTTATCAAGATTATTATTTCGCCCTTAACCTACAAGTCCTACCTGAGTTCTGCTAAAATGAGGGTGCTTAAACCCCAGGTTGATGAGATTAATGCAAAGTATCCCAAGCAGGAAGATGCACTTAAGAAACAGCAGGCTGTAATGGCGCTTTACAAAAAGGTGGGGGTTAACCCCATGGGTGGGTGTATTCCTATTCTAATCCAATTCCCCATCCTCATTGCCATGTTCCGTTTCTTCCCCGCCTCATTTGAACTCAGGCAGCAAAGCTTCCTTTGGGCCGACGACCTCTCATCATACGATTCTATTCTTCACTTACCTTTCAGTATTCCATGGTATGGCGATCATGTCAGCTTATTCACACTGTTGATGGCCGTTTCGCTTTTCATCACCTCAAAGATGAATACCGACCAAATGGGCGATACCAATGCCCAAATGCCCGGCATGAAGTTTATGATGACCTGGATGATGCCTATTATGCTCTTGTTGTGGTTCAACAACTACTCGGCAGGGTTAAGTTACTACTACTTGCTATCAAACGTAATAACCATAGGGCAAACCTATCTCTTCCGCCGCTTTGTCGATGACAAGGCTATACTTGCCAAACTTCACGAGAATGCCAAGAAACCCGTTACAAAATCAAAATGGCAACAAAAACTCGAGGATATGGCAAAGCAGCAGGAACAGCTCAGAAAAAAGAAAGGTAAATAGATGAATTAAATAAAGCCAGTCATTTCGACTGGCTTTATTGTTGTCCGTGAATTTATGCTGTAACAGATGACACTTATTTGGCAGAATTATAATGTGTTACACTTCTTAAGTTCTATTCAACCCTTTGAAAATAATTGAGTTGATAGTTGATAGTTGATGGTTGTTGTTTTTTAGTTTTTAGTGTTTGGTGTTTAGTGTTTAGTGTTTAGTGTTTAGTGTTTGGAAATTGAACACCTGTATTGACCCCCTTTAAACTGGACTAATTTCCAAAGGGTTTAGAACTGAAGAATCAAAAATACTATTTTTGTTTG
>NZ_JBBFKU010000058.1:0-10751 GCF_037481895.1 Tenuifilum sp. | reverse complement strand
GGTTCTGTTTGGCTAGAATGAAAAGTTATTGGGTACATGGTACTGTGGCCCGGTTTCGGGGATTTTGTAGACATTTATATCTACAGTATTGGAACCCGTATTGCTACAACCATTTGCTGAGGTAACCGTTGGAATAGAATAGGTAATTACTTTATCGGGGTTTGGGCCACTCCACACTAAGTTAGGGGTGGTATAAACATGGGGTGATGTTACGTTATTAAAGTTATAGGTATTTGTTCCATCGGTTAATTGGTAGCTATAGGGAGAGGTTCCGCCAGCAAATGTTATGGTCAACTCACTATGATCGCCATCGCAAATTGAGCTCGAACCTGTGATTGCAATAGTGGCATTTGGCCTCTCATTCACGGTAACTGCTAAGGTTAATGGTGCACTATTACCACAACCGTTTGTGGTATAAACGCTAACATCGCCTGAGGTTGCATTTCCTGCATAATCAATGGTAATTGAATTTCCACTACCATTAATTGTTGCTCCGGTTCCAGAATAACCCCATGTATAAGTAAGGGTTGGATTATTGGCTACAGAGTACGATACGTTTATATCACCCTGACATACATTATTGTCGGAGGTAACAAATGCAGCAGGTTGCTCAGGGAGTAATGGGAATGAAATGTTAACATCATCGGTAGATGTACATCCGCCATTTGTTATAGTCCAGCGAAGGGTATAGTTATTACCGTTTATACCATTGAAATCACTATTTGGAATAGTAGGTTGCACAACTGTTCCTCCCAAACCACTTATAATACTCCATTGCCCGGTACCAACAGTGGGAGTATTGGCATCAAGTGTTGTTGAGGTTGCTCCGCATAACGACTGATCGGGCCCTGCATTTGCTGTAGTTGGAACAGTATAAGTGGTTACAGGGGTTGGATCGACAACACCATTGGTGGGGCTACCTGGGTTATTATAGCTGAAACTAGTTAGCTGGTAAGTAGCACCTATAGCATCGGTAGGTAAAACATAAGGTTCTGCAGTAACGGTTACTGGTGTTTGGGGTACGCCGTCCTTGGTGTAGTTCAGAATGTAGTTTAGCGGCCTAAACGACCCAATAAACAGTACTGGTATTCCGGCATTGCCACAAACCGGACCAGATGGATTAAGTCTTGCTCTGGGCTTAGTGGTATTAATACAAGCTGTGGTGTAGTTTGCCGTACCTGAGGCTGGAATTGTTATCCTAGAGGATGTTGTTACAGTGCCGTTGTTATTATCACCGCTTGCGGTTGAGGAAAGCTCTGTCCATGTGCCACTATTATCGTAAGCTACTCGCATATCGGACAGACCATTCTGGGTCATAAGGGGTGTTAAATCGCTTGCAGCATCCCAGTCTAGTCCAACGTATGCTTGGCTACCTGATGCAGCAGAAACCCTCCAATACTCCATGGAGTTAACATAGGTAAGAGGAGCGGCATAGCTATTGTAAGTTGAGTTTGGAGTGAAAAACTCCGCAGTCCAATCGATTGTACCTGGTGTGGACGATGATAGTTTTATTTTGTTCCCTACTGTACTACCCTTGCCAATCGGAAACTTGAATTCATCGCCTGAGAGAATTCGTTTGGTTAACGGACCATCTACATACGAAGAACTAGATCCACCAGCAGGTATAACACAGTTAATTGCTGTGTTGGTTATTATAAACTGGTTTGCTGAAGTGGTGACAATGTTTCCATTGGTTAGGTAAAGGTTGCCTCCTACCTCAATGTTCCCGGCACTGTTAATATTTAAACCATTGGTATTATTAATTCTAAAATGGTTAAACTTGTTTGTTCCGGTAAAGTTACCCAGTACGCCTCCCAGATTTTGAGCCGATGAACCAGCAAACTCAACCACGGCATTGGCTCCAGTACCTGCACGGAAAACACCTGTTCCGTATCGTTCCATGGTTCCAAGTATTGTTAACTGACGGTTGTTCACTGAATTGTCAAGGGTAGGTCCATTAATAAGTAACTGTTCGCAAATGGTTAGATTTTTATTGGGTAAATAACGGCTACCTGTACCCGTAAAATGTAATCGCCTAATCTGACTATACAGGTCAGCAACTACGTTGTAGTTGGTTGACCCACCATACTCAATTGTACCACCAGTTGAACAATCCACAAAGCTATCATATCGGCCAGCGGGGAAAGGTCCTCCATCGAGGTACAGTGTCCCTTGGCCTTGAACTATACCAATATTATGCCCATAGAAAGGCTGTGGCGCTCTTAAGGTGCCGTTGATAGTAGTTCGATAGGTAAAAGCTTGATTCTGGTTAATGGTTACCGTATCGCTGGCACTTATTGTAACAATAAATCCATTAGGGCCTCCAGTAAGCGTATATGGATCGCCTCCCGATTGTACCCAAACCGAAGGATCGTTCCAATTCCCATCCTTTGTGGAGGTGAATTGGGGTATGTTATTTGGAATTGCCGGGTCTTCACCAGCAGTGTACTCTCCATTTAAATCGTTAGCGTTTGACAGGTAGAATGTAATGGTGTTATTGGTTTCATCCACATTATCGGTTCCTGCACCTGGTGCAGCCTTGCTCCAGCTGGTACCCCCTACAGTTCGGGCGGCAATGTAGTCTGTTTCTGAACCCAGAACATCTACGTCCTTGTACTTAAATACTAGTAAACCATTTAACCCTGCAACCGCATTGTTTTCAACCTCCCAGTAGTATTGCAGAACATGCGTTGGGTCAATTACACCGGGGTGATGGTCATTAATAGCATTTACCCTGATGTAGCCCGTTGTAGTATTATCAGTATAGGTAAATTCTACCGGTGTGTACTTTCCGGTTACGCCAATAGGATAGGTAAAGGTTTGAGATGGCCCGGAGTATGAACTGAAATACTTGCGAATACCAACATTGCTAAACACGCCATCAACCACTATCATTTTTGATGCACTAAATGGTGCACCCATTATATTACTATTGACGCCCAGATTTAGCATGTACTGGTTGATATCCAGATTACCTAGGGTTAGCACTAAATTCTTATTAAGACTTATGGAGTTCTGCAAGCGTGCTCCGTTAGTGTTGAATAGTTCTAACGTACTAAAAGTACCTGTACCGGAGACATACTGTAATCCCGATCCCTTAAGCACGATTCCAGTTCCATCGCCATTGTCAGTATATGTGGCGTTATTGGTTAGGTTTCCGGCTAGGGTAACCTTATAGTTCCCACATGCAAGCGTTCCGCTCGATAGGGTTAAATTACCATTAACAGTAATATCGCTTGACCCCAGAGTAACCGAGGTAATTGGATTAACAACCAGATTGTTGAAGGTAGTTAAGGATGTACCTAAAATTGATTGAGTGTTTCCGTTAAAGGTAGTAGTGTTAGTACCCGGTGTATAGGTTCCGTTGTTAGTAAAAACGCCCTTTAGTGTTACATTGATATTATTGGCAGTTAAAAAGCTATAACTATTTGTTAGTGTAAGTGAACCATTTAACACCAAGGGGTTTACCATGAGGGTTACAGTTGCATTACGAGCAGTTGCTGCTGATTTTCCTGTAATTACCAAATTGTTAAGAGGAATGTTTGCATCCATCCTGTAATTTTGAACAGCATCAACTGTAGCCCATGATGATGGGGTTTGGGTAAAGATAATTTGCCCACCTGTAACACTACCGCTTGCCGGGCGAATGAATAAATCGCCAAAGGTTGTACCTCCCCCACGAACTATGGTAATGGTACCATCGCTCATATTGAATACGCTACCAGTATTGGTTACTTCCAGTTTAGCACGGGTAAGCGCTGTGGCATCGCCACCCTGTCCGTTAACTATTACCTCGCCTCCGCTTTGGTAATACTTAAGTACACCTGTAGTTGTAGAAGTGTTTCTACGGATTTGCCCGTTAACAAATAGTTGACCTCCACTAACCACCAGGGTTGAGTTGCCATCGCCTGTGTAAACAATATCGTTGTTGTTATTTGTAGTACCATTTGTTGGTCCTACAAATACCCTTCCAGCTTTAACAGTTAATTTACCAGCCAGGGTTACATCGTTGGTATTTACATTTGAATTGGCAATCAGTATATTTCGGTTACCGCTGTTGTTAGGGTAATCAATATACAAACCAGCAGTTTCCGAAATCACAAAAGGAGTAGTTGTTGAGATAGTAAAATCACTATTAGGGTTTGTTCGCCTATAAACCAGTGTTCCATTGCTCAGGGTAAGCCAATTATCAGTTAAAGTGGTTAGTGTGCCTCCTATATCAATAATCAGTGAGTCGGCCTGGGAGGATCCTTTGTTAATGGTAACATTTCCAAAACGTGTAATAGGATTGTTGCGTTGGTTAGTAACGCTCGAAGTATTGCTTCCGAAAAAGGTTAAAGGTATATTTCTGAAATCGCATTCACGTGGTGTTGTAATACCTCCACCAGCAGCTCCAGTTGTATTATTTACAAGATTACCGCCAATGCTCATGCGTGCCGAAGAGGCATCCCAGTTGTCAATTGCGGAGTTGTCATTAACTAGTACATCGCCATTTACTACAAAGGTTTGTGTTATAGCACCACCACCATACCATACTAATCCTCCACCCTGAATATCGAGGTCGCCATTAACCGTAATGGTTTTTGCTATTCGGGCTGTTGGTGGAGTGGGATAGTTAACATTCCAAACCGGGCAGAACCATGAATCGGCATTCTGACCTCGGGTAATCAAATTACCATAAATTAATAGATTGTTATTCGGGAATATTACATTAGAGCCTCCAAGAGGCGATAGTATAAGGTTACCATAGCTGGTAATACCATTGGGGAGATAGTATGTTGTCCCAGCAATTGGGTTGGTTGTATACAATTCTGTAGTACCAATGTTAACGTTGAAATCAGAGTAATCACCTCCGGGGAACTGGAAGGTTGATGGGCTATCGTAATCACAAGCAACCCTAAAATTACCATTCCCATTAGGATGGTTAAGTACAAGTGAAAAGTTCGATGCTGGATTGAATCCAATATCAAGTGCCGAACCAGTTTCAATTTTAAGTATTGCACAGCTTCGTGGGTCAGCATTCGGAGTTGTAAGGTTAGTAGCAAGGTAAACGGAATCGTTTCCTCCAATAATTACAATATCACCTGAACCAGGAACGGTAGCAGCAGGTGCTCCGCTATGGCCAGTAAGCGACCACGTGTTAACATCGCTCCAAAGCCCGTTTTGGCGACTATAATAAACGGTTGGAGTGCCAAATGGATTGGTAGGGTTATCGTCGCCAGCAGTATAGTCACCATCGAGGAAACTGGCGTTCTCAAGAAAAGTTCCTGTACCAGGTTCACCAACTATGTTGTTAGCCTCATCCACATCGCTGGCATTACCCTTTGACCATGTTGATGTATTAACATCAAAACGGGCTGCCACATATTCATCCTCGGTAATTCCCGCCCCCGTAACCACATCGGTTTGGTCATAAATAAATCCCATGGTAGCAGTTGCAGAGCCTAGGGTCATTCCACTTGTCTTTACCCTCCAGTAATAGGAAAGTGAGCGATTCTTAGTGGTAGTAGCAGGGTGCTCATACCCAACAGGAACAACAGCAATACTACCCCACGATGTGGGTGTGCCATTAATGGTTATAGTAACCGGAGTGTATGCAGGTGCAGCATGGTTAGTTGAAGCCGCTCCAACAGGGTATGTAAAGGTGTTAGAGCCCGAGGCAAAGGTTCGTATTACTCCACCGTTACCCGCATCACCATCTGTTTGAATGTACCTGTTAGCTCCATAACCTGCAATGGTTGCACTTGAACCAAATGTTAAGCTATATGAACCGATGTTAAAGAGTTTATCCTGCGAAAAAGTTAACGTACCGTTAATGGTTATATTACCACTTAGGCTAACAGGCGCAGCTAAAGCATCGGTGTTGTTAAGTTCCAGATTTCTGAAGATACCACTTCCATCGCTGGCAATGATAGTTGGGTCATCGTCAGCAATTACAATTTTTCCGCTACCTAAATGTAGGGTATTATTATAAATGTAAGATGTTGTTGTAGTAGCTGAAGATATTAGGGTAATGGTTTTACCGTTATCGTTAAACGTTCCGGAAACCAGCATAACAGAGTCTTGTACATGAAAATCGGTTTGAGTACCCGAGAAATTTAAAATTTTACCGCTGGCCAACTCCATACGGAATTTCTTAAACACCAATGGAGTAGCAGTATTTGCAGTTATGGTTTGATTACTCAAGCCATTAAAAATGGTCCAATTTGTACCAGTTGTGTAGGTTGTTCCATTGGCAACAAACATATTACCTCCAATGGTAACATTCAGGTTGTTGGCATTAAAATCGCCTGAGAGTAATGAGAAATTACCCAGTACAGACATAGGATAAGTGTCGAGTAACACCACACTGGTGCTGCTTTGCCTACTTACGCTAAAGTTACCGAATGGAGCTCTTGATATGACCCTGAAGTTAGGGGAATCGCCTAGAACAGTTCCAGTATATGGCATTATTACAACCGAACCTCCTGTAACTCCAATGTTGTTTGGATCGCTAAGTACCTCAAACGCTTTCTGCCGAGCAGCCGTAGTGCCATCGCCACAAACATCATAAATATATATGGTACCACCGCTCATGTTGAATACGTTGGCAGCCTCGTTCAGGTTAAAAGTACCAAGGTCGTCTCGTAACCCGCCAGCGATACGGTTAGTTCCAAGGGGTGCATTAACCAAATCATTAACAGTGGTGTAGGCTGTTGGAGTGCGACGGAAACGTCCCCTTAGGTGGAAAGTCCCTCCGGTTTGAGTAAACGATGCTAAACCGCCACCAGCGCCTGCTGAGCGGTACTGTTTGGCATCAACTTCGCCACCATTAATCTCAAACTGCCCCGACGCCACAGCCCACTGGATAAAACCACCACTCTCGCGGGTTGATATGTATCCTCTATTAATTTTTAATAACCCATATATTGAGAAGGAACTACAACCAGCACCAGTATTAATCCCCATGGCCGCATTATTAGGGGCTGTAACGTTGTAGGCAACATTAACCTCGCGGTAATCATCAGCAGTAGTGAGTATAACCACATTATCGCCATCAAGTACCAATGCGCCATTGCCTGGAACAAAGTAATTGGAGTTGGGGCCGCCTGTGCCAATGTCGCATGTCCCCTCGGAAAGCGAAGGGATAATAGTTGTTCCCTGCAGTACCAAAGTACCGGAATGTATCCAAAGCGCTTTATCAAGATTTGGATTTGCTCCGCCACCATAGCCGCCTGCAATGTTGGCACCAAAAAGACGGAAATACTCATATTGGGTTGAGTACACCGTTAAGCTATAGGTTTGGTCAACCCCCTTGCTTAGTACAAGGTTGTAAAAATCGGTTATTCCCTCGCAACGTAAGTTGTTGCTGGTATTCCCTAAAAAGTAAACAGTTGCATAACCTGATGTTGCTCCAACTGTGGTAGGTGGCAGCAGGTTATATACAGGGTAGGTTAAGTTTGTGAACCTTACCGTTCCATAGTTAGTAAAATCACCATAAACCCGAACAGTATGCGATTGGGTGTAGTAATAGTTGGTGTATGGCGCTGTTCCACCTTCGGGTACTGCTGTTGGGTTTGTAGTTGTATTGGTTACCCCATTCCCAACCGTTATGGAGGCGCCATTTTCAACGGTTACGTTGCCGTAGATGGTTAACTCGCGGCGAGCCGCAGTGTTATCGTTTATACGGTAGGTACCCTGCATAACATGCAAATCACCATTAAGGGTTAGGTTGTGGAGTTGGGTAGCGGTTACACCCGGTGCGTTTATCCTTAGGGTATTATATGTAGTTTGCGCTGCGGGTAAAGTAAAATTAGCGGAGTTGTAGTACTCAGTGATACCCCCACCTGCATTTACAAACGTATTAGTAGTGGCAGTGGGGAAGTTAACCGATGCCAGTTTCAGCGTTCCTTGTCCGTCGAACTCCTTTAATGTATTCGTAAACCTAAAGGTTGACATATCGAGAATACCACCCCCGTTGATGTTAAGCTCAAGGTTGGTTGTAGCCACATCGGCGGTTAGGGTAACTGTACGTCCGCTAAGTATTACCACAATATCGCCATCGGTTGTGGGTGTACCAATATTATTCCAGGTTGTACCACCGGGATCGCTGGTCCAGGTTGCAGGATCGTTCCAGTTTCCTGACTGATATGAGAAGAAAGTTTTAGGCGGATACCCGGCAGTCCATTCGGATGTAACAGCCGAAATATTTGAAGTACCCGTTATGGTAAAGGTTTTGGCTACATCGTTAAAGCTCTGTGTGCCCGAAGGGGTAGCCCATGCTCCGGCCGTTGGCCTTACCCATATGGAACTTGGGTCAACAGGGTTCTCGGTTACATCGTACTGGAA
Organism: Tenuifilum sp.; assembly: GCF_037481895.1. NCBI lineage: Bacteria > Pseudomonadati > Bacteroidota > Bacteroidia > Bacteroidales > Tenuifilaceae > Tenuifilum > Tenuifilum sp. The sequence continues at coordinate 2,423 of NZ_JBBFKU010000058.1, read as the reverse complement.
CGTTAGGGTTGCTGTGGTAGCGCCGCTACCGGTAACCTGCCAGTAACGCTTTAAGTACTGTGAGCCAAGCGTGGCGCTGTAAACAGTTCTGAAGCGGAGGTAAGTGGAGCCAGTTATGCTGCTTGCAGTAACAGGAGCGTAAACACCGTTTGACCCAATTGGGATGGTATATGAAGTAGCAGCGGCTACAGCCTGTTGAACGTAACCAGTACCATTAATATCGATATAGGTAGTACTTCCAAAAGTACCCTGAATGGCTGTAGCAGAGGTGTTTTGAATTGTAATATTGAAGTTGCCTAGCTGGAGCAAACCATTATTAATGGTTAATACCCCATTCACGGTGCTATTGCCTATAGCTGTTTTTGCACCTCCGCCATTAATAACGAGATTCTGATAATTTGGAGTAGTGATAATCTGTTGATCGCCAGCAGCTAAATAGCTTACAGTACTATTTGAACCAGCTGTTGTGTTTAAGGTTGTAATACTATTGCTTGCACCATAAAGATTGAGCTGATGAGCCAAACCAGCACCTGTCATGGTTATTGTACCGGTATTATCAACCAAATTTCCTGTTATGTTAAGTGTCTTAGCATTGGTGGTTCCAAAGTTTAAAGTACCATCTATTGTAACATTACCTGTGATATTCCAGGTTGAGGCTGTTGTTCCAGCTGAAAGGGTAGCGGTTCCGTTTACTGCCAAATTGCCATTTACGTTTAAATTTCCATTACAAGTTTTGGTTGTACCATTAGTAGCAATGGTAAGGTTGCCATACTGTGGCACAGCTGAAACCGATTGTGCACCTCCGGCCTGGTAAACAACAGTGCTTGCAGGATCCAGGGTGATATTACCAGCAACATAATTTGAAGGGAAAAGTACATTTGTACCATTCCCAGTATTACCCAATGATAAAGTTGTTCCAGCAGCCATGGTAAAATTCCTTGCTGCATTTCCCGTTATTTGGAAAGTGTCGGTGTAAAGGTTAGCCGTTCCGGTTATTGAGAGGTCCCCATTTACGGTGATTGCACCCAAAAGTGTTTTTGTTCCTGAGCCAGCCATTATTAAATTACCATAGGTGGGAGTAGATGATACATTTTGAGCTCCATTGGTTTGGTAAACCACTGTACTGTTCGCGTTCAATGAGATATTTGCAGCTGTGTAATTGGTTGGAAACGTAACTGCCGTTGCATTGTCGGTTCTACCTAACGTGAGACTCGTACCGGCTGCCATTGTTAGGGTACCAGCATTATTTCCTGTAATTTGATAGATATCCGAGGCAAGAGTTGCTGTTCCTTGGATAGACAAATTCCTATTAATAGTTATGGAACCACCTAAGGTTTTAGTACCACTGCCCGATATTGTTAAGTTATAGTACCCGTAAGCTCCAACAGTCTGATCTGTAGTGTTATTGTAATTTATTGTGCCATTTGTGGGTGCCGTAGCCCCACCACCAGCTGCGCTGGTTATGCCGCCCCCAGAAATTGTACCACCAACGTTTATAGTACCATTGCCCGAAAAAAGAACGTATGTTCTTAAATTGGTTGAGTTCATAGTGATATCACCGGAAACATTAATTGTTCCTGTGGTTAATGAAACATAAGCATCTCTATTGTTGTTACCCCCCGTTGCATTAATGCTAATGCTATTACATGTTAATACACCCCCAGCAACTGCTATGTATTTTGAAACATTTGCATCGTTTGAGCTAACAGTTACACTGCCTGTTACTGTAAGAGAGTTTGCCGCTGAAAAGGATAAGTTTGTTGCATTTGCTCCTGATGCAATAATTAATGAACCTATGCTATTTGCTGGTGTAACGTTTAACGTTACATTATGATTGTCTTGTATAGTTACAATTCCTGCACCAGGATTCTGTCCGGGGAAATCAGTAGCAGCAACCCAACTGCCACCATCGTAACGCTGCCATATAGCAACAGTATTCCAGTTTCCTCCGCTGGTCGTTCTGTAATCGCCTGCAACCTGCGCCCTTGCAGAAAGGGTAAAAATTAGGGTGAACGTTAAAAGGAACAATCCCTTATAATTCAAGAGATTTAACCCCTGAAACTTTTCTGATTTCCTATTAGTAATCATGGTATGATGTGTATTTCTTATTGTCAGCTTTAACATGGTTAATCGGAATTACTTCAAAAATGTTTCAAATATACCTATAAAATAAGCAATGTTTTCAAAGCAAAAACCAATCCAAAAGTTATATTATGTTGTATAACAAATTATTATGCTGTAATACCTTAATTCATAAAGTCCGAAAATGGGAAAAGAGGGATTAGGTTTTGGGGTATAAGGCTGAAGGATAAAAATTTAAAATTTCAGATTTCAGATTTCAGATTCAAGATTTTAGGTAATCTCTTATGCCATCAACCACCAACCATCAACTAAATCGGTATCACAGGGTTTCACAGTGAAAC
>NZ_JBBFKU010000057.1:0-11385 GCF_037481895.1 Tenuifilum sp. | reverse complement strand
GGTTAGGCATTTCAGCCTTGATTTTCTTTGGTTCTTTCTTGTATCAAGACAAGAAAGAACGTGTAAACCGCTCTTTGTAATGCTTTTAGGTTGCGATGAAACGCTTCACTCTTACTCTTTGGAATACCACAGCGTTCATCGATTTACAGTAGGATAAGCCATGTAGTTACAAATGTTTAGCCCCTACGGGGCTGGAAGCGTTATTCGTTGTTCGTGAGTTGTTGTTCGTGAATATCACTCCATATGCTCTGTGTAACACCGAGTAACACTGTGTAACACTGTGTAACTCTGTGATACCTATTTAGTTGATGGTTGATAGTTGATAATAAATCCTAAACCTATGACATTTACCCTTTTACATGAACCTTGAGCCTTTACCTTTTATCCTTTATCCTTTATCCTTTATCCTTAAACACCCCCCCCACTGTACACTGCACACTTAATTATATCCTTCACTTTGCACAACATGACAAAACGAGGCTCTGTTTTGTATTCTAGACGACATTGGACAAAAAATTTTGATTGAACAGTATTGTATAATAATGCTTCATTAATAAAAAAGCTATTTTTCCCTACATTTTTTGCAGGAATCCTTCAACTTTATATCTTTACGTGTCAAAATAAACAGTACTTACAAAAATCATTGAAAAGCGATGCATTTACTTGAAGCTAAAGGAATAGAGAAACGCTACTCCAACCATTTGGCACTCGACGATGTTAGCATATCGGTGCCAAGGGGTAGCATCTACGGCCTTTTGGGGCCAAATGGAGCGGGAAAAACTACCCTTATCCGTATCATAAACCAAATTACTGGCCCCGATAGGGGCGAGGTGCTCTTTGATGGTCGGCACATGCAACCTAACGATATTTACCGTATTGGTTACCTACCCGAGGAAAGGGGACTTTACAAGAAGATGAAGGTGGGTGAACAGGCCCTATTCCTTGCACAGCTCAAGGGGCTTAGCCGTGCTGAGGCCATGAAGCGGTTAAAGTACTGGTTTGAGAAATTCGAAATTCAGGCCTGGTGGGATAAGAAAATTGAGGAGCTCTCAAAGGGTATGGCTCAAAAGGTTCAGTTTATGGTTACGGTTATCCATGAGCCTGAGCTACTCATTTTTGATGAGCCGTTTAGCGGGTTCGACCCCATAAACGTTCAGCTCGTAAAGGACGAAATACTGGAACTGAAACGTAAAGGGACAACCATTATCTTCTCAACCCACAATATGGCATCGGTTGAGGAGCTTTGCGACCATATCACCCTAATCAACAAGTCGCGTAACATCCTAAGCGGGCAAATTGATGAGGTGCGTCAGAGTTACGGTAGCAATGTTTTCGAAATAGCTTTCCGTGGCAATCCCGATTCACTAAGGCAAAAGGTTGAAGGTAGGTTCGAACTGTTGAAGATTGATACCGACAACTCGCTACCTAAGGCGCAGGTTAGATTAAAATCGCAATCCGATGCCAATAGTCTTTTGCAGGAATTGATTCTGGCTGTTGAAATAGTTTCCTTCAATCCCATTGTGCCTAGCATGCACGATATTTTTATACAGGTAGTGAAGGAGTATAATCAAAAGCACGGTTTAGTAATCAGTTAGGTTAAAACTTAAACTAGAAAATAGTATGAACAAGATATTTCTCATAATGCAGCGCGAGTTCATGACCAGGGTCAGGAAGAAATCGTTTATCATAACCACCCTGCTCTCGCCAATATTTTTTGCAGCCATAGCCATACTTCCAAGCTACCTGGCTTCGCTTGAGGTTACCGAGGTACGAACCGTTGCCGTGGTTGATAATACCAAACAGTATATTGATGTAATTCCCTCAACTGAGTATATCAAGGTTACTTACGTAACCGATACTCCTGCCGAGAAGGTTAAGGAAAACTTAAATGAAACAGGCTATTATGCCCTATTGGTGATTGACTCTACCTCCACACCTAATCAGGCAGCTTTCACCATTTACTCCCAGAAACAGCCTGCCATTGATGTTATGCAGCACCTGGAGAATACTTTAGAAAAGGAAATTGAGGCGCGCAAGCTTAAAACCTATAATATCGATAATCTTGATAAGATACTTGCCGATGTTAAAACCAGTATCTCAATAAAATCGATAAAGGTAAGCCAAACAGGTGAGGAAAAGGAGAGTAACACCCTAATTGCTATGGCAATAGCTTACATCATGAGCTTTTTGATGTATATGATGGTGCTTATTACCGGTAACCAGGTAATGCAGGGGGTTATTGAGGAGAAAACAAACCGCGTGGTTGAGGTTGTCATTTCATCGGTTAAGCCGTTTCAGATGATGGCAGGTAAAATTTTTGGGATGGCCTCAGTGAGCCTGCTGCAAATACTGATATGGGTGGTAATGACCGCTGCGCTTGCCGGGGTTGGTATCAACATCATAAGCAGCAAAATGACCACAAAACCAGCTACTGAGCAAATGCAGGCCATGGCCCAGGCTGACCCCCAAATGGCACAGGTTCAGGAACAGGCTACTGCAGTTGCAAACAGTGAGGGAATGAGTTTCCTTACGGCCCTCAAGAACCAGAACTTCCCATTACTCATTGGAGGATTTATATTCTACTTCCTTTTTGGGTACTTACTTTATGCGGCTATGTTTGCAGCCGTAGGCTCAGCAGTGGAAAGTATAACCGATACCCAACAGCTCACACTGCCAATTACCCTACCGCTGATACTGGCAATAATTGTGATGATTAGCGGAATTAAGTCGCCCGATGGGCCTTTAGCTTTCTGGTTCTCACTAATTCCTTTTACCTCGCCGGTTATTATGCTAACCCGTTTGCCTTTTGGCGTTCCAACCTGGCAGTTGGCACTATCGGCTACTCTGCTTGTGGGTACATTTATCCTTATTACCTGGTTAGCCGCCAAAATATACAGGGTGGGCATACTGATGTACGGTAAAAAGTACACCTGGAAGGAGATGATTAAGTGGATTAGCTACAGAGGGTAGAGTTTACAATGCTTACCATTGAACAGCTACTTGAAAGTTACGATAAACCCGGCACGGTTATCCTCCTTGAGGGTAAACGTGCCGTTTTACCTACCGACCAGCACAAACTAATTGAGGTTGGTAAGCTGCTCGCAGGCAGCAGTAAACATATTGTTTTCAGGAGCGGAAATGCCAAAGGCGCCGATTACTTCTTTTCGCAGGGAGTTTCGATGGTTAACCCATCGCGCTTACAGCAAGTAACCCCGTACCGCGGCCATAGAACTAAAGAGACTTTAGGCAGGCAAACGGTTTCGCTCGACGATGTTGACCTGGCAAGTGAACCAAACGTAATATTTCACACCAAGAACAGTAGCAATGTATCGCAGCTTATCGATAGCTTTCTTTCACTTGGCGATAATGCTTTAACCGTTAAGGCCCGATATTTACTCCGCGATACCATAAAGGTAGTGGGTACCTCTAAGTTGCAGCCTGCAACTTTAGCCATTTTTTACGATGATTTATCGAAACCCAAAACGGGTGGCACTGGGCACACCATGCGTGTATGTGAAAAAAATGGAATCCCCTATTTCGACCAACGGGTGTGGTTTAAGTGGGTGGAACAGTAAGCCCTTTAGGGCTTGGGTTTTTCCATCTTCATCGAGATGGTTTTATTGAAAATTCCTGCGCTAACAAGCTTGTCAAACTCTCGCGAATTCCTCGGTTTTAGGATAATCTTGGTGTTCTCTTTGTTTTCGTCATTAACTTTCTCGTATGGCACTATGTTGCCAATTTCCTTTTCAACCTCAGCAAGCTTGTTTGGGTCGAAATCGGAAAAGCTAATAAAAAGTGAATCGTTGCTTAGCTTAAAAATGTAAGCAATCCACACCAATCGACCCTTAACGCTATCGGAAAAGTTAACAACAAATCCACTGGAATATTCCCTAACATCAAGGTTTTTTCCTAGGGTTCCGGTTACAGTAAATTTGTTTCCACTGCCAAGCGATATGGTATTCCTGGTGATAGTTAGCGTGTCGTTATCGGAACTGATAAAAATTCCCGGAAATGCATTGTTTAGATTACTGATACTTTTTCCGTCAACAGGCTGAGGCTTGTTAAATACAATATTATTGCACGAGGTAAGCAAAAGTGCAAATAACAGAATGAATTGAGGAATTCTTTTCATTAAACTTTACTTTTTCCCTCTAAATAGGTATACAAAACCTTTAGCGCTTTCATATTGCCCGGAAAGGTCTTCTATAACGTAGTAGTAAACCCCTTCGGGCATATCGGTACCTTGGTTGTTCTTGCCATCCCAAACCAGAACACTCGATTCCGCTTTGTAAATTAAACCGCCAGAACGGGAAAATATACGAAAATCGAACCATGCCGTGCCGCTGGTGGGTACAATGAAGTTATCGTTTACCCCGTCGGAGTTAGGGGTAAATACGTTAGGGATATTTTCAAGCGGAACCTTTCCGCTAGTAAAGTCGGGCAGGACTCTTATTGTTTGAGTAAACTCGGCTGTTTGTCCGCTGTTTGAATTACGCACATCAAGCTTTACCTGATGTAATCCTGCAGTGGTAAAGGTATAGTAAATGTTTGGCCACTGGTCGAGCGCTACATCGTCGAAAGCGTTTCCGGCCAAAGGGCTACCATCAACCGTCCAGGTGAAGCGGAGGTTTCCCAAGCTATCGGGGTGGTTGGGTATTCGGTAAGCATTAAGGAAAATGCGTTTGTACGAGGCAAGTCGGCCTAAATTTCTATCGGGGAAAACAAAAAAGAAAGCAGGGCTAACAGGAATCTCGCGTGAGTGCGATAGGCTTTCGCCATTCAGGGTATAGTTCAGGGTAACGGTTACACTATCGTCCCAGCTTGTATAGGAGTATGTGTGTGTGGGCGCAACCTCGGTCGATGTGTTGGAGTCCCCAAAATCCCAACCTGTTGGTGTTACGCCTGTTCTGGGTATAAACTTTAGGGTTGATTGGCTTCCGATGTTGTTTGTTTCAACTAGTTGCCATGTGAAAACCGAATCGGCTTCAAAATTTTGTGAAAAGCTTAGGCATGGTAAAAGCATTGCAATTGCAATGGTTGCTGCAGTTGAGGTAATATCTTTAATCATTGCCGGCATGGTTTATCAGGTAAAATTAAGCAAAATCGATATTCTGTCTATATCTTTTCGGTTAATTTTTGAACAACCCTAAAGTTATTAAAAAATTCCTTAGCAAAAACACGAATTACTGTATAGCTTGGTATGGCAAGCAACATTCCAAGTATTCCGGCAACACTACCTGCAACCAGAAGAACAATAAAAATTTCAAGGGGATGAGCTTTTACACTGTTTCCGTAAATTAATGGTTGAAAAATAACATTGTCGATAAGTTGGGTAATTAGGAATACCGAAACCACCAGGATTGTGAATGTAAGCATGTTGGCTGTAAACCCTAGGTGAAGCTGTGTAGCCAATACTATGAGCGTACCAAGCACTGTTCCTGTAAGTGGCCCTACATAAGGTACTACATTCATTATACCTGCAATTAAGCCAACAACCACTGCTGTTTGAAAACGAACGCCAATAATGGTAAGCCCAATGGTGTCGAGCACCATTATGGCAGTGCTCTCAATTACTATACCCACAAAATAGCGGCGCAGGAGCTTGTTTATACTAACCAGCGCTCGAGTTATTTGCATTTCGTATTTTTCAGGGAATAGCAGAATTACGCTTTTAAAAAAGAGCGTGTCGTCCTTAAGGAAAAAGAAAGTTATGAAGCTTATGGAAAACAAGGCAATAACCAGGCTAATTAGCAGGTTGGCCGTGGATGAGAAGGCATTAGTTATCATTGAAACCGTAAAAATCCCCGATATTTTTGTTATCAGAAAATCCTGCAGCACAAATCCTTGGGCGCTTGCCGGCAAGTAGTTTTGAATGAATTGTTGAATGGAATTAATTGGTTCGGCAAACGATGCCACTAGGCTTTGTACATCAATTGACCCCAACTCGTTGAATTGTGCAATTACAAGTGGAATCATTACCCTGAAGAATGCTATGAAAAGTATCCAGATTGTAATGAGGGCAATGGTGGCTCCCAAAAAACGAGGTGGTGACCAGTTTCTGATTCTGATTGAAGAAATAAAATCGACAATAGGCTTACCCATTAGGCTAAGCACTGCCGATATGAGTATGTAGGCTACTATTGATGAAAAGTACCAAACCAAAAAAGCAACCAGTGCTACTACAAATCCAATAATGATATACCGCACAAGCTGGTTCATACTCCTAAAATTTATCAAACCTAATACAAAATGCTGAAAAATCAAAATGGGGGGTGATGGTTAAAGGTAAATAGTTAATGGTGGTTCGAAAGCCGTGAATCGTTAAACGAATATGGGGAAGTTAATGGAAGTTAAAGTACGTTAAAACAGGGCTATTCTGGCCTTTGGCCACGGTCTCCCGATTTCTGATTCCTGACTTCTTCATGAAAAATCTAAAAATCATTACTTTTGCAAATCATGAACCGATCAAATTACATACATCACTTTTTCCGATGTTGCCTTTAGTTTAGGGCAATTAAATAATTCTATGCAATTTTTGTCTTATTAAATCTTACTAGTTTGATATGAACCAAATAGCTATTTACAATACACTTACCCGCAAAAAAGAAGTTTTTGAGCCGCTTAACCCACCTCATGTAGGTTTGTATGTTTGCGGACCAACCGTTTATGGCGATCCGCATCTGGGCCATGCCCGTCCGGCAATCACCTTCGATTTGCTTTTCCGTTACCTCAAGCATTTGGGGTATAAGGTTCGTTATGTAAGGAATATTACCGATGTTGGGCATTTGGAGAACGATGCCGATGAGGGTGAAGACAAGATAGCCAAAAAAGCTAGGCTTGAGCAGCTTGAACCCATGGAGGTGGTTCAGTACTTTACCGATAGGTACCACAGCGCCATGAAGTTGCTGAACGTATTACCACCAAGTATTGAACCTAGGGCATCGGGGCATATAATTGAGCAGATTGAGCTGGTTAAAAAAATCATTGATAACGGTTTTGCATACGAGCGGAATGGTTCTATTTACTTTGATGTGGTTAAATACAACAAAAAGCATAACTATGGCATTCTCTCCGGCCGTAATATTGACGATTTAATGGCCAATACCCGTCAGCTCGACGGGCAGGATGAGAAGCAGAATCCGTTCGATTTTGCGCTTTGGAAAAAAGCATCACCACAACATATTATGCGGTGGCCATCGCCGTGGAGCGATGGCTTTCCCGGTTGGCATTTGGAGTGCTCGGCAATGAGTACCAAGTACCTTGGCGAACCTTTCGATATTCATGGGGGTGGCATGGATTTGCTTTTCCCGCACCATGAGTGCGAGATTGCCCAGAGCGTTGCGGCCAACGGCAAGCAAGCAGTGAGGTACTGGATGCACAACAACATGATTACCATTAACGGTCAGAAAATGGGTAAATCCCTTGGGAATTTTATCACCCTTGAGGAGCTTTTTACGGGTACACACAAGTTGCTTGAACAGGCCTATAGCCCAATGACCATAAGATTTTTTATACTTCAGGCTCAGTACCGTTCCACCCTCGATTTCTCGAACGAAGCGCTACAGGCTGCCGATAAGGGCCTTGCCCGCCTGATGGCGGCAAACCGCCAGCTCGATCGCATTAAACCATCGGCAACCTCAAGTGTAAGGGTCGATTTGCTAAAGGAAAAGGTTTACGAAGCCTTAAACGACGACCTCAACAGCCCAGTTGCCATTGCGGTTCTTTTCGATTGGGTTAGGCAAATTAACCTGCTTGCCGAGGGCAAGGAAACCATTAACGATTCCGATTTACATGAGCTAAAATCGTTCTTTAGAACAGTTATCTTTGATATCCTTGGACTTGTTGATGAGCATACGTCGGGCTCAAAGCATGCTGAGTTAACAGCAAAGCTGGTTGAGATGCTGCTGAATATGCGCATGGAGGCAAAACAGCGAAAGGACTTTGCCACATCCGACCGGATTCGCGATGAGCTTGCAAAGCTAGGGGTAATTGTTCGCGACCGTAAGGATGGGTTCGACTGGGAGTTGGAGTAGAGTTTCGATTAAGTATCTCTATTTTGAAATTTAAATCTAAAATCACCCAGAATTGGATTTTAAGAGGAATCAAAGTTTTGTCAACTTTGAAAAAGCGTTTTTACTTTTAAAAGATGCTTTAAGAAAAAATAATCAATCCGAACTGGAGAAAGCCGGAGTTATACATTACTTTGAGTTTACTTTTGAACTTGGATGGAAGACACTGAAGGATTACCTTCAAGAAATGGGTGTTGAAGCAAGATTTCCACGCGATACCATAAAGGAAGCATTCACTAACGGACTTATTCAAGATGGAGACCTATGGTTCGACATGCTCGAAAAACGGAACCAAATGTCGCATACCTACGATGAATTTACTGCAAATCAATCGTTCCAAATGGTGCGCGATGAATTTATTCATGGTATTGAGCAGCTCTACACTAAATTAAAGGATCTTAGGTAATGGAAACATTTGGTATATCCGAGAAGAGTTATTTACTGATTGTTGATGTTTTAAAAAGTTACCCTGAGGTAGAAGCTGCAATTATTTTTGGGAGTAGAGCAAAAGGAAATTATAAAAACGGGAGCGATATTGACCTTGCGTTGATTGGTGAGAGTTTAAACAGCAAAATAATTTTAGACATTGCTGGTATTCTGAATGAGGTAATTCCTATTCCCTACCATGTTGATGTGGTTAACTACCATTCAATCTCTACTCATGAACTTAAGGAGCATATCGATAGGGTAGGCAAGGAATTTTACAAAAAAGGGTGTTGACCAAGCAGCACCCTTTTTTATTCTTGAAATTATGAAAATTTTATCGATTAATATATCTTTGTCTAAAGAGTTTTTAAGGTGAAAAGATCTAGAAAAATTATTAATTTGCACAAAATAAATTTTCGGTAAACGAATGATACTTAAAGAAAACATAACATTCGAAGAGGTTTGTGGTAAAACTTTTAAAATTAGAGTCGTTGAAGCTTCAGAATATGGTCAAGCAGCATTAACTCATTATTTGCATAATTATCAAGATAAGGAATCAGAGTTTTATAGAAAAGAAGCGATTCAACATGTTAAAAGAGCCCTTGAGTATAAATACCCAATGGTGGACATAACATCGACAGCCGCTGAAACTGCCTTACAATTAATGTTATTTGATTTTAAGGATGATGTACCCTTCCCAAGTCCAGAGTCACCAAAATTTAAATTTATTGATTTATTCGCAGGGATTGGGGGATTTAGAATTGCGATGCAAAACCTAGGAGGGAAATGTGTTTTTTCTAGCGAGTGGGATGAGCAAGCAAAAAAAACATACAAAACTAATTTTGGTGAAGTGCCTTTTGGTGACATTACTAAAGAAGAGACTAAAAGTTTCATTCCTGACAACTTCGATATTTTATGTGCTGGATTTCCTTGTCAAGCATTTTCAATTGCTGGGAAAAGAGGTGGTTTTGAAGATACAAGGGGTACTTTATTTTTTGATGTTGCAGATATTATTAACAGAAAGAGACCTAAAGCTGTTTTCCTTGAAAATGTGAAAGGTTTAATAAATCATGATAGAGGGAAAACTTTACGTACAATTCTTAACGTACTGCGTGAAGATTTAGGATATTATGTTCCTGATCCCCAAATAATAAACGCAAAAGACTTTGGTGTCCCCCAGAATAGAGAGCGCGTTTTTATTGTTGGTTTCAGGAGAGATTTAGGTATAAATTCTTTTGAATATCCAAAGCCGTTAAGCATTAAATTAAGTTTTAGTGACATAAAAGAGAAAGAGCAAGTATCAGTTAAATATTATTTATCGGAAACTTATTTAAATACATTGATTAATCACAAAAATAGACACGCTAGCAAAGGGAATGGTTTTGGTTTTGAAATTATACAAGATAGTGGGGTTGCGAATGCTTTGGTATGTGGAGGAATGGGAAGAGAAAGAAATTTAGTAGTTGATGATAGGCTTAAGGATTTCAAGCCAGTTACTAGAATTAAAGGTGAAGTTAATAGAAAAGGAATTAGAAGAATGACACCAAGAGAATGGGCCAGGCTTCAAGGTTTTCCTGATAAATTTATAATACCTGTTTCTGATGCTTCTGCCTATAAGCAGTTTGGCAATTCTGTTGCTATACCAGCTATTCAAGAAACAGCAAAAATAATACTAAAAACAATAGGAATTGATTAATTATGCTTACTGGAAACAAAGGCGAATGGAGTGAAATTTATGCACTTCTTAAAATTGTAGCTGATAAAAAATTATATGCAGGTGATGAAAATCTTAACAAAATAGAAAACCTTGTATTCCCTATAATTAAAATATTACGTGATGAATCTGATGGAACATATTGTTTTTCTTTTGATTCCAATTTAGTTGTTATTAATGGAGTAAATGAAGTTTTTCATATTCCCATTAATGATTTTCAGGATAAAGCCACAATATTATTGAGAGAAATTAAAAATGCTAACGCCTCATCTTTTAATATATCAGATATAGAAGAATTCTTAAATAGATTTAATTGTCATTCATTAAAAGCCAAATCAACTGTAAAGAGTGATATTAGAATAGTAATTCATGATTTTAGGACAGGTGCACAACCAGAGTTAGGTTTTAGTATTAAATCTCAACTTGGAGGTGCATCTACATTGTTAAACGCTGGTAGGTCAACAAATTTTATTTATAAAATTGAAGATATTGAATTATCCGACGAACAAATAAATGAAATAAATTCGATAAACACAAAAAGTAAAATTAAAGATAGAATTGAATCAATAATTAGAAAAAAAGGGAAAATAAAATTTGTTAAAACTGAAAATACTACTTTTGGAAATAATCTAACTCTAATAGACAGTTCATTAAGTATTATATTGTCAGAAATAGTTTATCTTTTCTACACTTCACACTATTCATTATTGGTAGAGTTAATAAACCAAGTATCGAGGCTCAATCCACTTCATTATGATTTATCTGGGAGCCATCCTTTTTATGAATACAAAATAAAAAGGTTTCTAACGGAAATTGCTCTAGGTATGATGCCTTCAAAAGTATGGACAGGTGAATTAGATGCTACTGGGGGCTATTTAGTAGTTAAAGAAAGCGGCGAAGTGCTATGTTATCATATTTACAATAGAAATGAATTCGAAAATTATTTAATAAACAACACAAAATTAGAAACTGCAAGCAGTAAAAGGCACGAATTCGGAATTATTTATAAAGATGTTAATGATTATTTTATTAAATTAAATTTACAAATTAGGTTTATTAAATAAACAATAAACAAAAAAGGAAAATATATTTTATAGTTTTTCACATCCGTCCAAAATAAAATTTTGTAGATAAAAAATGGGAGTTGGAAATATCCCCGTTAAGGGATAGTTTTAC